>JANONE010000133.1:0-6782 GCA_031420675.1 Ilumatobacteraceae bacterium
TGCAGATGAACCCGCCGGTGATCGACGAGAACCCAGCCTTCCCAGAAGGCACCATCACCAAGACGGAGCCGATCGCCGGTACCACCGTGCAGCGCGATCAGTTGGTCACCGTCTACTACAACCCGGTGAGGACGTCCTTCCCACTCGACGAAATGGCCGGTAAGACCCAGCAGGAAGCCAGGGATCTTCTGGCCGGCCTCGGCTTGGTGCCCGACGTGATCACCGAGGAGAACCCCGGGGTGGAAGCCGGCAGGGTGATCCGCACGGAACCCGCTGCCGGCACGCAGGTGAAGCAGGGCGACATCATCACGGTGGTGGTCTCGGCAGGCGCCAACCAGGTGGCGGTGCCGCTGGTCGCCGGCCTGTCGGAGGCCGACGCGCATGCGACGCTCACCACCGGCGCTTACCAGTTCGCGGTGACCGTGCAACAAGAGGCCAGTCCGACGGAGCTTGCAGGAACCGCCACCCGCACTGATCCGGCCGGTGGCGCGCTGGTCGCCAAGGCCAGTCCGATCACGCTGTTCATCTCCAGTGGCCCGGCTCCGGTGAAGGTGCCACCGTTGGAGAACCTCACCGAGGCTCCAGCACGGGCAAAGCTGTCAAACTTGGGCCTCGCCGTCGAGGTCACCTATCAGGCAGTGCCCATCGGCGACGCCAAGGATGGCAAGGTCATCACGCAGAGCATCGCCTCGGGCACCGACGTCGCGCCCGGCACCATCGTGAAGCTGAAGATCGGCAAGGCGCCGCCACCGACCACCACGGCCCCCACGACCGAGCCTCCCACGACCGTGCCCATCACCGCGGCGCCCACGACCACGACGCCGGCCACGACCACGACGCCGACCACGACGCCGACCACGACGCCGGCCACGACGCCGGCCACGACCACGACAGGGGCGTAGCACGCTCGGCCGATCCCGGGCGCTCGGTAACCTCAGGCGCTAGCGAGGAAGTTGCGCAGCAGTTCGTGACCGGCGCCGGTGAGGATGCTTTCCGGGTGGAACTGCACTCCCTCGATCGCCAGGCTGCGGTGGCGCACACCCATCACGACGTCGCCGCACATTGCCGTCACCTCGAGGCAGTCGGGCATCGTGGCCGGATCGATGACCAGACTGTGATAGCGAGTCGCCGTCAACGGTGAAGGCAGGCCCTCGAACACGCCTTTGCCGTCGTGCTCGATGGGCGAGGTCTTGCCGTGCATCAGGCTGGGCGCGCGCACGATCGAGCCGCCGTACACGTGGCCGATGGCCTGGTGGCCGAGGCACACGCCGAGCACGGGCACGCCGGCGGCGCCGAAGGCCGGGATGACGGCGCAGATGATGCCGGCATCCTCCGGTCGGCCGGGCCCAGGGGAGAGCAGGACCGCATCGGGGGCGGTGGCGAGTGCTTCGGCGACGGTGAGTTGATCGTTGCGCACCACGATGGGCTGCGCCCCGAGCTCGCCGAGGTATTGGACGAGGTTGTAGACGAAGCTGTCGTAGCTGTCGATCACGAGGACGCGCGGCACCCGCACAGCCTGCCCGGTGGGGCGGACCGTTGTCGAATGGGTTGCCGTTTCCGAAAGAGCCCTAGACTCTGCGCCCGTGGCTCCTCCGAAACGCAGAACGACTGGTCGTGTGACACCCAAAGGCACCAAGCCGGGCCAGGTGACGGCGATGGCGAAAGAGGCGCCCCATCACGACAGCTCGATCGGCAAGTCGTCGCGCTACACGCCGCCGACGCCCAAGGAGTACTACGAGAGTCCGCGTTGGGTACCGATCCTGATGATGGTGTTCATCGGGCTGGGTGTGCTGGCCATCATCTCGCGGTACCTGGTGCCATCGTTTGAGAACACGAACACACCGGTGTTGCTCGGCCTGCTGTTCATGCTGGGCGGCCTGTTCACAGCCACGAAGTGGAAATAGCGTCGCCGAGGGACTGTTGCCGGGTTGTCGGGCCTGTGGACAGTGTGTGACAGAGATGTAATTACACCACGGTGTTATCCACAGTCTGTGGGCAAACTATTCGAAGAGTGGTGCCACGACGACCATCTCGTCGAGGCAGTGACGAGGCGGTGGCGGGTCCTCGTCGGGGGCCAACATCATCTTCAGCTCCAGCCCACACACGGTGCAGCGGTACCTGACGTTGACCTTGCGCATTTCGCCGGCGGGTGGCGGCGCGGGCATCGGAGTGGTGAGGCTGCGCAACATCCCGATGCCACTTTTCCACAGGACGTAGCCACCGAGGATGCCGATTCCGACCCAGATGATGGTGGCGAACGCAGGCATGGGCCCAGGTTACCGCCAGCGCCTGGGCTGCTGGCCGCTCAGGTGAAGGGCAGCGTTCGGGGTGCCAAGGCGGCGGTGAAGATGCCCTGCACGGTGAGGGATTTGGCTCAACCTAAGCGTTCGATGATGGTGGCATTGGCCATGCCGCCGCCTTCGCACATGGTCTGCAGCCCGTAGCGGCCGCCGGTGCGTTCCAGCTCGCAGAGCAGGGTGGTCATCAGCCGTGCGCCCGATGCGCCCAGTGGGTGGCCGAGGGCGATGGCGCCACCGTTGACATTGACCGTGTCCATGTTCGGGTGGAGTTCCTTTGCCCAGGCGAGTACCACGCAGGCGAATGCTTCGTTGATCTCGGTGAGGTCCATGTCGTCCATCGTCAGGCCGGCGCGGGCCAGCACCTTCTGGGTGGCGGGGATCGGCGCTGTCAGCATCATGCGCGGGTTGTCGCCGGCGAGGCTGAAGTTGACGAAGCGGGCGCGTGGCGTGAGGCCCAGTTCCTTGGCCTTGGCCTCGCTCATGATCAACATCGCGGAGGCGCCGTCGGTGATCTGGGAGGAGTTGCCGGCCGTGACGCGGCCGCCTTCCTCGGCCGCGCGAAACGCCGGCTTGAGCTGGGCGAGGGATTCCAAGCTGGTGTCGCGGAGGCCTTCGTCGGTGGTCATCAATGCACCGTCGGCGCCGAGCAATGGAAGGATCTCGCGCTGGAAGCGGCCCTCGTCGGTGGCCCGACGGGCGTACGCCTGCGAACGCACCCCGAACGCGTCGAGATCCTCGCGAGTGAGGCTCCACTTGTCGGCGATCATCTCGGCGGAGATGCCCTGCGGCACCAGGCCACCTTCGCCGGCGTAACGGGCGCCGACGGCAGGGCCGAACGGGAAACCGAACTTGCCATCGGCCATCGCAGAACCCATGGGCACTCGGGTCATCACTTCCACGCCGGCGGCGACGACGATGTCGTAGGCCCCGGCCATGACGCCCTGCGCGGCGAAGTGCGCGGCCTGCTGGCTGCTGCCGCACTGACGGTCGATAGTGGTACCGGGCACTTGCTCGGGCCATCCGGCGGCCAGTACTGCGTTGCGGCCGACGTTGACAGCCTGCTCGCCCACCTGCATCACGCAGCCCATGATCACGTCGTCCACCAGGCCGGGGTCGATGCCGGTGCGCTGCTGCAGCGCCTTCATCGTCTCGGCGACCAGATCCACCGGGTGCCAGTCCTTGAGCTTGCCGTTGCGGCGGCCGAGCGGGGTACGCACGGCGTCGACGATCACGGCTGTTGTGGATGAGGTCGATGCTGCGCTCGACGCGGGGGTGGACATGGGGGCTCCTTGAGAACACGCGGCTCGTGGAAGTCTGGCCGCGCGCGGGGAACCGATCGCAATTGGACGAACATTCCGTACACGTCAACGGCGAGCACCATCCGGCACCGTCAGGTCAGTTTCGACCACACTCGCTGAAGTGCGGCAATGTCGGTGTCGGTGAGGAGCTTGGCGAAGTGCTCCTGCACCAGCCGCCGGAAGCTGATGTTGGCGTCGCGCCACGCCGCCCGCCCGTCGGCGGTGAGCGACACGGTGACGGCTCGCCGGTCGTCTGGTTGCGGCGTGCGCTGGCGGCGCACGAAGCCTTCATCCTCCAACCGGTCGAGGCGGCGCGACACGCTGCTGGGCACGTCATCGAGCACCTCGCACAGCTTGTGTACACGCATCGAGCCACCAGCGTCGCGTATGGCCGTGAGCGCTTCGAACCACACCATCGGCAGCTCGTGCTCCTCCACCAGTGCAAGGTCGAGGCGCCGTTGCAATGCCGCTGAGACGGTGCAGAACTGACGCCAGAGCGCTATTCGCTCGGCGTCGAGACGGGGCATCTAGGCGGTGGCCTTGAGGGCGGCACCGAAGGCGGCGAGCGCGAGGTCGATCTCGCGTTCGTTGACCACAAGCGGCGGCATCCAACGCAGTGTCTTGCCGTAGGTGCCGGCGTTCATGAGGATCAGGCGCCCCTCCTCCAGGCAGTGCTTGGTGATGGCGCTGACGCGGGCGGCATCGTCGAACTCGGTGCCCACCATCAGGCCGAGGCCACGTACCTGGATGATGGTGCTGTGCTCCTGCTGCAGCTCGCGGATGCCTGCCTGCAGCTGCTCGCCGCGAGCGACCACGTTCTCCAAGAACCCTGGCTCGGCCATGACCTCGATCGTGGCCAGCGCGGCCGCGCAGCCCATCGCGTTGCCGCCATAGGTGCCGCCGTGGCTGCCGGTGGGCCACTTGTCGTCCAGCTCACGGCGGGTGCCGAGAGCGGCGAACGGAAAGCCGCTGGCGATGCCCTTGGCCATGCAGATGACGTCGGGCTCGATGCCGTAGTGCTCGACCGCGAACATCTTGCCGGTGCGGCCGAAGCCGCTCTGCACCTCGTCGGCGATGAAGAGGATGCCGTGTTGGCGGCAGCGTTCGACGATGCCGTGGATGAAGGCTGCCGGCGCCGGGATGTAGCCGCCCTCCCCGAGGACGGGCTCGAGGATCACGGCAGCAGTCTCCGCGGGTGCGGTCATGCTCTGCAACAGGTGATCGAACCCGAACAGCGCCGTGGCAACTTCGGCGTCCTGATCGGCGGCGAGGGGGTCCGGGTAGGGGGCCACGAACACACCCGCCGGCAGCGGCGAGTGGCCGGCGCGGTAGCCCGTCTTGGAGGTCGTCATCGCCATCGCCATGTGGGTACGGCCGTGGAAGCTGCCGCTGAACACCACGGTGTGCGGGCGCTTGGTGACCTGCTTGGCCAGCTTGACCGCAGCTTCGGTGATCTCGGCGCCGGAGTTGGCGTAGAAGAACGTGTCGATCGCGCCCGGGGCGAGCTCGGCGAGTTTGGCGGCCAGCGGCTCGAGCAGGTCGTGCTTGAACACGTTGATCTGGGCGTGGATGAAGCGCTGCGCCTGCTTGCCGATGGCATCGGCGACGGCCGGGTGCGCGTGACCGGTGGAGTTGACCGCGATGCCGGCGGCGAAGTCGAGGTACTCCTCGCCGTTGGTGGTCGTGACCCAACAACCCTTGCCATGCGACACCTGCAACGGTGTGACGGCGAACCAGACGTTGGAGAGATGTGATGAAGCCGTATCGGATGAAGCCGTATCGGATGAAGGGGTGTGCGACGTCGCTGCCATGGGCGCCAGCTTAGAGCGTGCGGATGACCGTGCCGTCGGCCGCGGCCGGCGGAGACCGATCGACTGGTGCCGGCTGCGATCGCGTGCTCAGAACTCCACAGGAAGCGGCGTCAGCTACCTAGCAGTACCGGGAAGGTCGCGCCGGCGGGGATCGGGGGGCTGCATCGCCACGGGCGGTCCACTCGCCGGGCATCGTCGCCGAGGTAGCGGATCGACACGACTCGACGAAGGCCGGCGGCGCCCTGCGAGGCGTGCAAGGTGAGCGCGTGGAAGAACACCGCGTCGCCGGGCTGCAGTTCCCAGCCGATGATCGGGAACGCGTCGCGATTCGCCTGCACGTCCGGGACGTCTGCAAGGGCACCCTCGGGGAACCACTTCGCTTCGTGCTGCATGAACGTGCGGGGCATCAGCCATGGGCCCAGGTGCGTGCCGGCAACGAACTCCAGCGTGCTCTCGCGGGGCACGGCATCGACGGGCAGCCACATGCTGATCACGTCGCGGCCGTCGACGTCGTAGTAGGGCTGGTCCTGGTGCCACGGAGTGGGCTGGCGGGTGCCGGCCTCCTTCACCAGCAGGTGGTCGTGGTAGAGGCGGACGGTGTGCGACCCCATCAAGGCCTGTGCGGTCGTGGCAGTGGCCTCGGCGAGTTCCAGGTAGGCGGGGAAACGCTGCCAGTTGCAGAAGTCCTCGAGGAAGCGACCTGGGTCGTCGGTGCGGCTGGCCACCTGGGCCAGTTCGCTGGGGGCCGCCAGGTTGGCCTCGACAGCAGCGGCTACGCGCTGCAGCAGATCGGGCCCCACGACGCCGCGCACGCACACCGCGCCGTCGCGGGCGAAGTCGGCCGCAAGTTGGCTGAGGGCCGGGCTCAAGCAAGGTCCAGCTGGTCGATGAGGAAGAGCCGCCAACTCCGGTCGATCTCGGCTTGGTGCGCCACGTAAAGCGCTTGCGCGTGGGCGCCCTCGAGTTCGTAGAAGTTGCGCAGCACTGGTAACCCGGCCGCCTCGGTGGCAGCTGCCGTCGCGACCGAACAATCGAATGGCACCAGCGGATCGCCGCCGCTGGCGGAGATGGCGACGGGGGCGTCGAACGGGTCGATCGAGTTGTCGACGTAGTTGCAGCCCGACATCGCCAGGACCGCCGAGACTCGCGAATCGGCCGGAGGCGGGCTGCCCGGCGTGTTCAACGCCTGGCCGACATGGATGGCCGTGATTCCACCCGCAGAGCTGCCGCCGACGGCGACGCGCGTTGGGTCGAGGCCGTACGTTGCGGCGTTGGCGCGGAGCCACGAGATCGCCAGCGCAGCGTCGTCGCGGGCGCCGAGAATGGCTCGCTCGCACCGGGCGCGCTCTGCGACCAGAATGTCGCCGGTGTAG
>JANONE010000134.1:0-2124 GCA_031420675.1 Ilumatobacteraceae bacterium
CCGTACCGCAGCCACGACGGCCAAGGCGTGCTGCAGGTATTGACGCCGGTTGGTTTCCGCGGCCGGCCCACGCCAATTCATTGACGTCGGGCACAGTTTGCTCGCTCATCGCACTGACGGCAGCCGCAGCGCTGCCGCGCCTACCGTGGACGCAACCATGAGCTACGGCGGCGACATCCTCGACGACTTCGACAAGCAACGGAAGCCGACGCAGTACCGCGTCGTGCCCGCCGCGCTCGGCCTGCTGGTCGAGGATCGGGCGAGCGGTTTCTGCGGCGATGTGATCAAGACCGATGCCCGCGCGGTCACGCTGCGCGACCGCAACGGCAGCGATCGCGAGTTCGTGTTCAAGCCGGGCGGCTTCCTCATCGAGGGCAAGCCGGTCACATTGATGCGCCCTGCACCGGGCCCGGCGAGCACCGCCGCCAAGGTCACTGCCAGCGGCTCGGTCGCGGCCGCCACCAAGCAGCGTGCCCGCCTCGCCGCAGCCAGCCGAATCTGGGTGGAGGGCAAGCATGATGCCGAACTGGTGGAGCACGTGTGGGGCGACGACCTGCGCGAGCTGGGCGTCGTGGTGGAGCCGATGCACGGCCTCGACGACGTGGTCGCGATGGTGCGCGACTTCCGGCCCGGCGCTGATCGCCGGCTGGGAATCCTCGTCGATCACCTCGTCACCGGCAGCAAGGAGGACCGACTCGCGAAGCAGGTGGCCGGCCCCCATGTGCTGGTGACCGGGCACCCGTTCGTGGATGTGTGGGCCGGGGTGTGGCCGCGCGTGATGGGCCTCGATCGATGGCCCGAGGTGCCGCGCAACGTGCCCTGGAAGGAGGGCATGTGCGCAGCCCTGGGTACCGATCTCAGGGGGTTCTGGCCGCGTCTGCGAAATCGGGTGACGACGTACGCTGATCTTCGTCCCGAGTTGGTGGGGGCTGTGGAGCAGCTGATCGACTTCGTGACGTTCCACCCGGCCGGCGGCGATTGACGAGGCCGCGCAGGAAGGCGTGTCAGTTGGGCGACGAAGCGGCGGCAGCGCGGCGGTGCTTTACGAACTCGAGCACCAGCGGCAGCAGGGAGAGGCTGACGATGACGATTGCCGCGATCTCGATGTTGTTCTTCACCGCATCGATCTGACCGAGGAAGTAGCCGAGCGTCGTGATGCCGGCGCCCCACAACACGCCACCGATGATGTTGAACGTGAGGAACGTGCGGTAGTGCATGTTGCCGGCGCCGGCCAAGGTGGGCACGAAGGTGCGCACGATGGGCACGAAGCGGGCGAGCACGATGGTCTTCGAACCATGCTTGGCGAAGAACGCTTCCGCCTTCACCACGTACTCGGGGTTGAAGAACCTGCTCTTGGGTCGCTGGAACACTGCCGGCCCGAACTTGTGGCCGATGGCGTAGCCAACCGAGTCGCCGGCAATGGCCGCGACCGTGCATGTGAGCGCCACCCACGGCAACGCCGGCAGCTGATGACCGCCGGCGTCGCTGGACAGGAACCCGCCGAAGAACAAAAGTGAATCGCCCGGCAGGAAGAACCCCACGAGCAGACCCGATTCGGCGAAGATGATGGCGGCCATCACGATGAGGCCACCCTCTTCCACCCACTTGTTCGCGAAGTCCAGTAGCCCGAGCATGGTCTGCCACGCTAGCGGTCAAAGAGAGAAAGGCCCGGGCGGGTGCCCGGGCCTTTCGAGTACCTCTCGACGAACGAGACGTCAGTCGACGTCAGACGACGACGGCGCTGATGCCACCCGACTTGCGACTGCTGAAGACGATCGCACCGATCAGCACGCCCAGTGCAGCGGCAGCGATGCTGAGACGGGCACCGAGGTTGTCCTGCAGGCTGATGATGGCCGGCAAGGTGAGCAGCGACACCAGGTTCATCACCTTGATCAGCGGGTTGAGCGCCGGGCCGGCGGTGTCCTTGAACGGGTCGCCGATGGTGTCACCGATGACCGCGGCCTTGTGGGCATCACTGCCCTTGCCGCCGTGGTTGCCGTCCTCGATGAACTTCTTCGCGTTGTCCCATGCGCCACCGGCGTTGCTGAGGTAGTTGGCCATCAGTTGGCCGACGAGGATGACCGCCGCGAGGAAGGCGCCGAGCGCCTTCCAGTCGAGGCCAAA
>JANONE010000135.1:0-1811 GCA_031420675.1 Ilumatobacteraceae bacterium
GGCTGGGACGACCCGCGCCTACCCACGCTGCGGGCGCTACGCCGCCGCGGCTATCCGGTGTCGGCCATTCGTAACTTCTGCGAGTTCATCGGCGTCGCCAAGACCAACAGCCGTCACGAGATAGAGCTGCTCGAGTGGTTCATCCGCAACGAACTGAACCGCACTGCGTTGCGCCGCATGGCTGTGCTGCGGCCGATCAAACTGGTCGTCACCAACTGGCCGGCGGGCCACGTGGAGTCCATCGAACTGGTCAACAACCCGGAGAACCCGGGCGACGGAGTGCGCCACGTCGAGTTCACCGGCGAAGTGTGGATGGAGGACGACGACTTCAAGGCCGAGCCGCCGCCGAAGTACTTCCGCCTCACACCCGGCAGCGAGGTGCGCCTGCGCGGCGCATTCTTCGTGAGGTGCACGGGGTTCAGCACCGACGATGCCGGCAACGTCACCGAGGTGCAGTGCACCTACGACCCCGCGACCCGCGGCGGCACCGCGCCCGACGGTCGCAAGGTGAAGGCCACGATCCACTGGGTCAGCACTGCCCGCGCAGTGGATCTGCGGGCCGCGCTGTACGAGCGGCTGTTCGTGGCGGAGGTGCCGGGCGAGCGCACCGGCGACCCCTTCGACGATGTCCGCCGCGACTCGAAGCAGATGCTGGCCGGCAAAGCCGAATTCGCACTTGGCGAGGTCCCCCCGGGCCAAGTGGTGCAGTTCGAACGCTTGGGCTACTTCGCCCACGATCCTTCCACTGCCGGGCTGTTCCACCGCACCGTCGGCCTCAAGGACGAATGGGCCAACGTCCAGAAACGTGCCAAGTAGACCGGCTGCTAGCTGTTGCGCGGTGTGGGGAACCCGCCCCTCTTCGGAGTCGGCCCGGTGATGGTGCAGACCAAGGGTCGCAAGAGCGGGCTCGCCCGTCGGGTGCCATTGCTGTCGGCACGGATCGGCAACACGGTCATCGTCAGCACGGTGAGACCAGGGTCGCAGTGGATGGCAAACCTGCAGGCGACGCCCGCGGCCACGGTGACGTTGTTCGGGAGCGAGCGCGACGCCGACACCGAGTTCACGACCATCGGCCCACTGCGGGTCGCCGCGCTTCGCCTGCGCAGAGGCTGATCACCCGTCTGCCGCTGGGAATGTCCATAACTCCGATCGCATTAGTCGGCATTATGTAACGATCACAAAACCATGCACGCGCTGCTCGCAGTCGATCTGCCACACGCCCTCACCTTCCCATTCGTCGGGGTACTCGCCGGGCTCGCGATCGGCCTCACGGGCATGGGCGGCGGGGTGCTGTTGACGCCGATCATGGTGCTGTTCCTGGGGGTGCCCGCCAACGTTGCGGTCTCCACCGACCTCCTCATCTCACTGGCGGTGAAGCCGGTGGGCGTATTGGCGCACGGCAAGGCGGGGACCGTCCGGCACGACATCGTCATGCGCCTCGCGATCGGGTCGGTGCCGTCGGCCTTCCTCGGCGCGGTGTTGGTGAACACTTGGTTCGACGGCGAATCCGACCGCCTGAAGTACCTCATCGGCGGCACGTTGTTGCTCGCAGCAGCGATGATGGTCGTACGCATCCTCACCCACCGGCGACACAACGACGGCCGACCGGCGGTGAAGGCGCTACCGACCGTCGCCATCGGCGTCGCCGGCGGTCTGCTGGTGGGGATGACCTCGGTGGGATCGGGCTCGTTGATGCTGGTGCTGCTCACCTGGTTGTACCCCACCCTGTCGGGCAAGGTGCTCGTCGGCACCGACCTGGCACAGGCGATTCCGTTGGTGGCCTCAGCCGTCGTCGGCCACCTTCTGTTCGG
>JANONE010000136.1:0-17692 GCA_031420675.1 Ilumatobacteraceae bacterium
CCGTGTCATCGCCGACCTCGCCGCAGCAGGGTCGATGGTGGCGGTCGCCAGATCCACATCGGCAAAAACCGGAGTGGCCCCGACAGCGCAGACCGCCGATGCCGTGGGAACCGCCGTCAAAGCCGGCACAATCACTTCGTCACCGGGTCCGACATTTAATGCGGCGAGTGCCAACTGCAGCGCCGAGGCACCGCTGGCCACCCCGACACACTGGGCGCCGCCGGCAAACCGTGCGAAGGCGCTCTCGAACCCGAGCAGCTGCGGGCCGAGCAGTAACGAGCCACTGTCGAGCACCTGCCCGACCACCTCGAGAAATGCTTGGCGATGGCGAGCGACGCGACGGCTCACATCGGCGACAGGTACCACGGATGCTCTCTGAAGAAGTTGAGTGTCATTTCAATGCCGCCCCTGAACGAAATGGTAGGCGACCAGCCGAGCGCCGCTGCAACCGCACGGGAGTCGCTCCGGAAGCCGCCGATGTCGATTCGGCTGAGCTCGTCCGGCCACGGCAGCAGCTCGACCTGCGAACCCGTGCCCGCCAGGTCGGCCATCAGGTGGGCGATCTCCAACAGCGTGTGCGCTTCATCGTTGCCGAGGTTGAACACCGAACCGGGCTCGATGCGACCCTCCGATGCGGCGCTTCCCGCCAACGCCAGGGCAACGACGACATCGTCGACGTGCAGGCAATCGCGCAGCTGCTGGCCATCGCCGAACACCGCCAACGACTCGCCGCCCAGCACGCGACGTACGAACACGGGAAGGAAGCCGAGCCCGGGTTTCTGCAGATCCTGCCGGGGGCCGTACACGTTCGTCAGCCGCAGGGCGACGGTTCGCATGCCGTGCACCGAGCCGTACAGCCGGTGGTACTGCTCGCCGGCAAGCTTGTTGACACCATTGATGTCGCGAGGGTCGGTGGGGTGTGCTTCGTCGACCGGCAGGTAGCGCGGCCGCCCGTACACCTGGCGCGTGCTCGTGTGCACGACCACTGCCCCCGGGCGGACACGCCGGATCGTTTCCAAGAGCACCAGCTGCGATCGAACGTTGATGTCGTGGTCGCGTAGCGGGTCGATCATCGATTCGTGATGGCTGACCTGACCGGCGATGTTGAACACGAAGTCGGCGCCGTCGAGCAGCGGCACGCTGGCCGCCTCGTCGGCGATGTCGCCGATCTCGATCCACAGTTCTCCGTCCGGGTCGTCGGCAGGGCCGGTGTCGAACTCCATCACGTTGCGGTGATCGCCGCCGTGCTGCGGAACCAGCGCGTCGAGGATTCGCACGCGCGCACCTGCGCGCCTGAGCGCCAGCGCAAGGTTGGAACCGATGAAGCCGAGCCCGCCGGTGACCACGCACACCGTGCCGCGGTACCCGAGATATGGGTTGCCCGATGTGGCCTCAGCAGACGCAGGAGGCAGCACGCTGGTCATGGCACCCACGAGTATCTCACCACCCAGATGCCGAGCAACATCATGCCGCCGGCCGAGACCACGACGGCGGCCCACTGCACCGGCCGCGGGCGCCGCGACAGCGTGAGTGCGCACGCGATCGGCAGCGGTGCAGCCAAGGTCACATACCGGGCCAAACCCTCCATCCCCAACAGCAGCGGGGGCACCACGAGGAGCACCGCACTCCACGTCCACCAGACCGGGAGGCGGCGCATCGAAGGAGCGGCGACGGCGACCACGACCACTGCGATCCCGAGGTGGACGGGCACGGCCTCGCGAGCGAGCGGGTGGGCGAAGAACTCCCAGATGGGCGATTCGACCCAGGCTTCCTTGGCCGCGAGGAAGACGAACGGGTTGCCCACCTTGCGTTGGCAATACACCATCCAGCTGCCGAGGAAGACGATCGACGGGAGCGCGACCGCAACGGCGTGTCGCCACTTTCGGTCGATGCACCACACCGCGATCATGGCTACGACAACGACCCCGAAGCCGTTGGGCCGGCTCGCTGTGGCAACACACGCAAGGCCACCGATCTGCCACCACGCCCAGCGCGAAACCCCCAAGCCCGACACGACAGCGCCGTCGGCCTTGGCTCTCGCCACGGCGTCGATGAGGACCAACACCCACACCAGCCCAGCCAGAAACAGACTGTCGCTGTAACTGAGCACGAGACCGATCGAGCCCGGCAGCAGCGCGAACAGCCACACCGACAACCCGGCGACCTGGGCATCGAATCGGAGCGACACCAGGCGCCACACGCCGACGAAGGCGACGAGGGCTGCCAGCCACGACACCATGAT
Organism: Ilumatobacteraceae bacterium; assembly: GCA_031420675.1. Lineage (GTDB taxonomy): Bacteria > Actinomycetota > Acidimicrobiia > Acidimicrobiales > Ilumatobacteraceae > UBA668. The sequence continues at coordinate 2,243 of JANONE010000136.1, forward strand.
CAACGATGGCCCCACCGGTGCACCCAGGCGCGTCGGCAGGTCGGCCAACCACGGGTAGAGCGGGAAGAACGGCCATGTGGTGGAGACCTTCGACGACCACCAGTTCGGGTAACCCTGCGTGATGATGATGCGGTACCACCCGCCATCCATCGCCGTCAGGCCGAATGCGTTGAACCACCTCCCATCGGGAGTGGGCGTGACGACCAACGCAAAGGCGCCCAGGGCGCGCGAGACGAGCCACGCGAGCAGTGGGGTGCGCACGGACTTCGAGCGCGCGACCCCGCGAAGGGAGCTGAGGGCCGCCGCCATGTGCGGAAGTATAGAGATGCGCCGACCAGCTCCGGGGACCACCCGCCGGGGGCCGCACGATACGCTCCCGTGGCATGGAGAACGAAGTCGTCGACAACACCGATCAGGCCCCCGAGGCTCCCATCGAACTGATCGAAGAGCTGCTGGTGGAAGAGATCTCCATCGATGGCATGTGCGGTGTCTACTGACCTGATCGCCCACCCGCTGTTGGGGACGGCGCTCGAGCTGCATCCGCAGGTCGCGCTGCGCCCCGAGCCCTTCGGCGCGCTCGCCTACCACTACGGCAATCGTCGGCTGGTCTTCCTCAAGCACCCCGACATGGTCTGCGTCGCACGTGTTCTCGGGCAGCACGAGTCGTTGGCGGCGGCATTGCAGGGGTGCGGCATCGCCGAAGCCCGTTGGCCGTCGTTCGCGAAGGCGTTCGAGTCGCTGCTGCAATCCCACGTCGTTCAAGCGCGAGTCGTTCAAGCGCGAGTCGTTCAGCAGCGCGGGTCTCGATGAGCGCCCAGTCACTCGTCGCGCAATTGAAGACCGGGCTCGACGCGCCGATCTGCCTCACGTGGGAGCTCACCTACGCATGCAACCTGCAATGCGTGCACTGCCTGTCGTCGTCGGGCCAGCGCGACGAGCGCGAGCTGTCCACCGGCGAGGCCAAGCGGATGCTCGACGAGTTGCGCGACCTACAGGTCTTCTATATCAACATCGGCGGCGGCGAGCCGATGGTGCGGCGAGACTTCTTCGAGCTCGTCGAGTATTCCGTCGCGAGCGGAATCGGAGTGAAGTTCTCGACCAACGGCGCGTTCATCGATGCCGAGAAGGCGCGCCGCCTGGCGGCGATGGACTACCTCGACATCCAGATCAGCCTCGATGGTGTCGACGCCGTCACCAACGACGCCGTGCGCGGCGTCGGCAGCTACGACATGGCGCGCCGGGCGATGGACAACCTCGCCGCCGCCAACTTCGGACCTTTCAAAATCAGCGTAGTGGTGACCCGTCACAACGTGCCCCAGCTGGATCAGTTCAAGGCCTTGGCCGACAGCTACGGCGCCCAGTTGCGCGTCACCCGCTTGCGCCCCAGCGGGCGCGGCGTGGACAGCTGGGGCGACCTGCACCCCACCAATGGCCAACAGCGTGAGATCTACGACTGGCTGATGAGCAACGGCGAGCACGTCCTCACGGGCGATTCGTTCTTCCACCTCAACGCGCTCGGACCGTCGCTGCCCGGCCTGAACATGTGCGGCGCCGGCCGGGTGGTCTGCCTCATCGACCCGATCGGCGATGTCTACGCGTGCCCGTTCGTGATCCACGACGAGTTCCGCGCCGGCAACGTGCGCGACGACGGTGGCTTCGCCAGGGTGTGGAAGCAGAGCGATTTGTTCACCTCGCTCCGCGAGCCGCAGTCGGCGGGCGCCTGCGCCAGCTGCGGCGCGTTCGATGCATGCCAGGGCGGATGCATGGCTGCCAAGTTCTTCACCGGTCTGCCATTGGATGGGCCGGATCCGGAGTGCGTGGGTGGCGACGCCGACGAGGCTCTTGCGCGACTGGCGGCCCAACCCGTCGCTGTTGCGCTGAAGCCGCGACCCGCCATGGACCACACCAAACCGCCTCGCATCCCGATCCTTCAGACGGCCGGCAGGTCAGCCGGATAGGTGACCTCGATCTCGGCGATCGACTTCGGGAAGTCGCTGCTGCTGTTGTTGGTGATGAAGCGAGTTGCGCCGGCATTGACCGCCGTCGCGAGGTGCACGGCATCGGCGGCGCGCAGGCCGTGCGCGGCGCCGAGCGCTGCCGCCAACTGTGCTGTGGCGACATCGGTCGGGCGCAGATCGAGGCGCCCGAGCAAGCCGACGAGGTATGCGAGCTCGTCCTCCGACTCGTCACGAAGGGGCTTCGACAGCAACTCCGGAATCAGCAGCACTGAACCGACACCTGCGACATCGTCGGTCTCGACAGCTACTGCTGCGAACAAGGCCCGCACTCGTCCACCCAGCTCATGGCCCGGCAGTGCGGCATAGATCAGGACGTCGGCGTCGAAGGCATCCACGGAGACCGGGGCCTAACGGCTCGATCGAGATGAACGAACTGCTTCGAGCAACGCAGCCGCGCGTTCCTCGTCGAGCGGGGGCACAGCCGGCAGCGGCATCCGCCGCCCGGCCTCGAGGAGATCGTGCAAGCGTGCCGCCGTGGCCAGCACGCCGTCGGCCCGGCGCGCTCGCAGAGTGTCGGGGCGGACGATGACGGCGACCGCCTGGCCATGCCGGGTGAGCGTGATCTCTTCCCCCGCCTGCACTCGTTCGAGCAGCACGGGAAGTGCTGCCCTGGCTTCGCTGACCGTGACCGTGACCGTCGACATGAGGGAACTGTACAGCAATGTACGGTCTTGTACAATCCGCCGGCGACGCTCGCGAACGTCTCGGGCGGCGCAAGGCCACGAAACCCTGGGGTGCGGCGCGTACAGTAACCAGCGCCGATGGGGCACGGTTCGGAAGGGGGCAGATGATCTGGCTGTTGCTCGTGCCTGCGTACTTCCTGGGCACCTTCCCCAGCGCGGGCATCGTGGCCCGTAGCAAGGGCATCGACATCCATCAGGTGGGCTCCGGCAACCCTGGCGCATCGAATGTCGCGCGCACGCTCGGCACAAAGTGGGGCGTGTTCGTGTTCTTCCTCGATGGTGTGAAGGGTGCGATCCCTGCCGCGGCCGGCCTGCTGCTCGATCATCGACCCGTCGCCTACGCAATGGTGGCGGCCGCCGTCGTGGGCCACCTGTACCCGGTCACCCGCCGGTTCAGGGGTGGCAAGGGGGTGGCAACCGTGGGTGGCGCGACGCTGGTGCTGCAGCCGCTGCTCTTCGTGATCCTCACGGCCGTGTGGGTCGTGGCACGCAAAGCCACCGGCAAGGCGTCGCTGGCGTCGCTCGTGCTCACCATCGGCCTTCCGTTGGGCATCGGCCTGCTCGGCGGGCCGCCGTGGGAGATCGCGACAGCAGCCGCACTCGGCGCGCTGGTTCTCCTGCGCCACCTCGACAACATCAGGCGATTGCTACGCGGTCGCGAGCTGCCGGCCGCTCACGAACAATGAACGCCGAGTAGCGTCCAGGTCATGACCGACGTGAACGATGTCGACCGGGGTGTCATCGCCGCCCGCTTCCAGGGCGCCTCCAACTCGGTCATCTCCATGTTGCGGCTGGTGCGCAACTGACCATGCACTTGCTGCAGCCGCTGTCGCTCGCAGACGCTACGGCACGCAATCGGGTCATGTTCGGCCCGCACGTCACCAACCTCGGCGACGACCAGCGCCGCTTCACCCCACGCCACACCGCGTACTACGAGCGACGCGCGCGCGGTGGCTGCGGCATCATCGTCACCGAAGGTGCGAGTGTGCATGAGAGCGACTGGCCCTACGAACGTGCACCGTCGGCCGACCGCGCAGTGGATGGCTGGTCCGCCATCAGTGCCGCCTGCCATACGCATGGTTCGCTCGTGATCGCGGCACTCGACCATGCCGGCGGCCAGGGCAGCAGCGCCTACAACCAACGCGAGTTGTGGGCACCCTCGCGGGTACCCGAGGTCAACTCGCGCGAAGTGCCGAAGTGGATGGAGGCCGACGACATCGCGGCGGTCGTCGCCGGTTTCGGCTCTGCCGCCAAGCTGGCGGTGGAGGCCGGCTGCGACGGCGTGGAGATCAACGCCGGTCAGCACAGCCTGGTGCGCCAGTTCTTGTCCGCCCTCACCAACCAGCGTGACGACGAATGGGGCCAGGAGCGTTTGCGCTTCGCCCGGCAGGTCATCCAGGCCGTGCGCGCCGCCTCGGGCACTGCCGTCGTCGGTCTGCGCCTGTCCTGCGACGAGCTCGCACCCTGGGCCGGCATCACGCCCGAGATGGCCACCGGCATCGCCGCCGCACTCAGCGTGCACATCGACTACGTCGTGGTGGTGCGCGGTTCCATCTACTCGGCGGACAAGACCCGCCCGGACTTCCACGAGCCCACCGGCTTCAACATCGGCGTGTGTCGTGAGGTGCACGCCGCCCTTCCGACGACCGCCGTGTTCCTGCAGGGTTCAGTGGTCGACTGTGGTCAGGCCGAGTGGGCGATCGGCGACGGCGTGTGCGATGCCGTCGAGATGACGCGCGCCCAGATCGCCGACCCTGATCTGGTGGCGAAGCTGACAGCCGATGGCGACCAGCACCACCGCATCCGCCCGTGCATCCGGTGCAACCAGACCTGTCAAGTGCGCGACGCGCGCAACCCGATCGTGACCTGCGTGGGCGAGCCCACCAGTGGCCGCGAGACGGAGGATCCGAACTGGTACACGCCGGCAGCGCGGCCCCGCGACGTGCTCGTCGTCGGTGGCGGCATCGCCGGCATGGAGACCGCCAGGGTGGCAGCCATCCGTGGGCATCGGGTTCGGTTGGTCGAGGCGGCCGACCATCTCGGTGGCGTCGCCGCGCTCACCGGTCCCGGCGGGCCGCTGGTGCAGTGGCTCATCCGCCAGTGCTCGGCGGCCGGCGTCGACATCGAATACGACATCGAATACGACATCGACCACACAGCTGCACGCGTCGGTGAGGTCGTTGTGCAGTGCACCGGCGCCCGGCCCGGCAACCGCGCATACGACATTGCTGCCGGCGCCGTCGTGATCGACATCGTCGACGTGCACAACGGCGCATCTTTGCCCGACGGCCCGATCGCGCTGTTCGACCCCATCGGCGGGCCCATCGCCGTTGCCCTTGCCGAAAACCTGGGCAACCGAGCGATCCTCATCATCCAGGATCAGATCGCCGGCAACGAGCTCTCCCGCACCGGCGACCTCGCACCAGCCAACGTTCGGTTGCAGCGGCGTGGCGTGCAATTCGAGCGACGCAGTCTCCTGCGCGCCGTTCGCGCCCGGGAGGTGGAACTGGAGGATCGCTTCAGCGGCGAACGTCGCATAGTGGCGTGCGCTGCACTGGTGGATTGTGGCTTCCGGCTGCCCACCGACCCGATTCCGGGCGTGCAACTGCAGGCAGGCGATTGCGTCGCGCCGCGCACGATCTACGAGGCCGTGCTCGAAGGCCGCAGGGCTGGGCTCTCGCTGTGACCCGCTTGCTCGAGTCCCAACGCAACTGCCCCCGCCATCCGACCCTCGCCAAGTAGGGTCGGGGTCGTCATGAGTGTCGCCACGAAGAACCCCCGTGCCGTGACGCGCCCGGCAGCCGTGCTGTGGGACATGGACGGCACGATCGTCGACACCGAGCCGTACTGGATCGAGTGCGAGTACGAACTCGTCGAAGAGTTCGGTGGCGAGTGGAGCCAGGAGAAAGCGCACTCACTCGTGGGTCGCGCCCTCCGCGATTCGGCAGCCATCATCCGCGACGAGGGTGGCGTCGACCTCCCTCTCGACGACATCGTCAACCGCCTGCTCGATGGCGTGATCGCCCGTGTGCAGCACAAGGTGCCATGGCGCCCAGGCGCTCGCGACACCCTGGCAGCACTCCGCAAGGCCGGCATCCCCTGTGCAATGGTGACGATGAGCTGGGCGCGTTTCGCCGACGCAGTGGTCAAGGCGTTGCCACCCGGATCGTTCGACGTGGTGATCACAGGCGACGAGGTCACGAACGGGAAGCCGCACCCCGAGCCCTACCTGATGGCGGCGGATCGTCTCGGTGTACGCGCCAAGGACTGCGTGGCCATCGAGGATTCCCCCACCGGTGTGCGCAGCGCAGTAGCGGCCGGTTGCCGCACATTCGCAGTGCCCAACGTGGTCGACATCCCCGAGGGTCGTGGCTACACCGTGGTGCGTTCGCTGGACGAGCTCGACGGGACGGCCCTCGGGCTCAGCGCGGGTGCGACGATGGCCCGCCGCCGCAAAGCCCATCTGCGCCCGCTCGTCGGCCTGCTCGCCGTTGTCGCGCTCGGCGCAGGCGTGGCGGCAGCCGTGCGCGGCGGCAGCGAGCCACCGCCGCTCCCCGACGTTCCGATCAGCGCCTGGGCACCGTACTGGGCGCTGCCCGACGCCGCCGCCAGCCTTGCAGCACACGGTGCGCCGCTGCACCAGGTATCGCCCTTCGGGTACTCGGCAACAGGTGCCGCCGACATCTCGTTCAGCGGCGACGGCGACCAGTTGCAGACCATCGTCGACACGATTCGCCGGCAAGGCGGGAAGGTGATCCCCGCAATCACCGACGGCATGCCTGCCGGTGGGATGGCGGCCGTGCTCGCCGACCCGACCGAGCGAACCCGGCACGTGCGGGCGATAGTGGCGCTCGCCGAGCAGAACCGATTCGATGGCATCGACATCGACTACGAGAAGTTCGCGTTCACCGACAAACGCGCCACCTGGAAGACCACTCGCCCGCACTGGGTCGACTTCATCGCCGAGTTGGCGACCGCACTGCACGACACCGGCCGGCTGCTCACGATCAGCATTCCCCCGATCTACGACACCGGCCGCACCAACGACAGTGGGTACTGGGTCTACGACTACGCGGCGATGGGCAAGCTGGTCGACGGGATTCGCATCATGGCCTACGACTACTCCACCGACGCTCCCGGCCCGATCGCGCCACTCACTTGGGTGCGCCGCGCCGTCAGGGCAGCAAAGAGAGCCGTCGGCAACGACGACAAGTTGGTGCTCGGCGTCCCGCTCTACGGACGCAACTGGGTGGTCGCAACCAGCGGCACCTGCCCGGCCGATGCACCCGGCACGGTCGCCCCAAGCCTTCGTGAGGTGGATGCGTTGATCGCTCAGTACGGCGCCGTGCCGCTGCGCGACGAGGTCACACAGGAAGCCACCTTCACCTACCAACGCAACGACAGCGACAGTTCGACCGGCTGCACCCAGACCCGCGAGGTGCACTACGTCGACGCGATCGGGGTGCGGGCACGTGTGGATCTCGCTCGCGAGGAGCGCATCGGTGGAGTCGTGTTCTGGGCGCTCGGCTACGATACCGCCGCCATCTGGACCGCCGTTGCAGATGTGGCCCGACCGCTCACGTCGGCCAACGCCGCTGCCCCGTAACGTCTTTCACGGCACCCAACGCCGCTGCCCCATAACGTCCTCCACTGCACACGACGTCTTCCACGGAATAGTTGCGTACGCAAATATGTTGCGAAGGGCATGACAGCCATCACCATCCAGCGAGCCGACGAGCGCTTCTTTACCGACGCCGGCTGGTTGCATTCCCATCATTCGTTCAACTTCGGGCCGCACTACTCGGCGGCGCACGAGGGGCACGGGCTGTTGCTGGTGAACAACGACGACGTCGTTGCCCCCGGCCACGGCTTCGGCACCCACGGCCATCGCGACATGGAGATCGTCACGTGGGTGCTCTCCGGGCGGCTCGAGCACAAGGACAGCGAAGGCAACCACGGCATCCTCTACCCCGGCCTCGCCCAGCGGATGAGCGCCGGCTCGGGCATACGCCACAGCGAGTTCAACGCCAGCGGCGACGAGCCGGTCCACTTCCTACAGATGTGGGTACCGCCCGACACCACAGGCATTCAGCCCGGCTACGAGCAACTCGACCTCAACGAGGCGCTGGCCAACGGTGGGTTGCTGCCCATCGCCAGTGGCCAAGGCCACGAAGGCGCCATCACCATCCACCAGCGCGACGCCGTGTTGTGGGGTGGGCGCCTGCAGGCCGGCGAAACGGTTAGGTTGCCGGGCGCACCGCACGAGCACGTGTTCGTCGCCGTCGGCAACGGTTCGTTGGAAGTTGTCGGTGAACTCGGCACCGGCGACGCTGCCCGGCTGACCGATACGGGTGCCCTGACGTTCACCGCCGGCCCAAAAGGTGCTGAACTGTCGGTATGGGCCACGGCATAGACGACGAACGACGCGACCGACTGGCGGTGCGCAGAACAGAGCTGAGCGCGCAGTACCTCAAGCCTCGTTCGCAACGACCGACCTCCACTGCCCGCGGCGTGCACCACATCGCGCTCATCTGCAGCGATGTGGAGCGCACCGTGCAGTTCTTCGACGGGCTGTTGGGGTTCCCTCTCATCGAGATGTTCGAGAACCGCGACTACCAGGGCTCCACCCACTTCTTCTTCGACATCGGCCATGGCAACGCGCTGGCCTACTTCGACCTACCGGGCCTCGATCTCGGCGAGTACGCCGAGGTGCTCGGCGGTCACCACCACCTCGCGATCTCGATCAGCCGCGCGGAGTGGGAGGCGGCGCGTGCGCGGCTGCAGGCAGCAGGCGTGGAATGCGCCCACGTCGATGGGTCGTCGCTCTACTTCCGCGGCCCCGACGGCGAACGGCTGGAACTGATCAGCGACCCGCTGGGAGAGATGTACGGCACCGAACTGGGCTGAGTGATGGCTAGTCGCGCATGATCCACGGGTCCCAACAGCCTCGTGTGTGGCCGACGGCATTAGCATCGTCGCATGGAGTTCCACTTCGCCACCATCTGGGAATCACTCGCCGACACCCTCGGCGAGCGCACGGCCGTCGTGCACGGCGACCGCCGATTCTCCTGGAGCCAGTACGACGAGCGCGCTGCCAGGGTCGCTGCCGCCTTCGATGCCGCCGGCCTCGGCCCCGACTCCAAGATAGGTCTCTTCCTGTACAACGGCAACGAGTACCTCGAGGCCCACTACGCGGCATTCAAGATGCGCGGCGTGCCGATCAACGTCAACTACCGCTACATGGACGAAGAACTGTTGTACCTGCTGGACAACGCCGATGCCGAAGCGCTGGTGTTCCACTCCTCGCTCGCTGATCGCGTCGAGCGCGTGCGTGAGCGACTGCCGAAGCTCGAGCTGCTCATCGAGGTCGACGACGGCGCAGCAGGGCAGGTGCCGGTGGCCCAGCGGTACGAAGAGGTCGTCGCCGGTCATTCGCCGATGCAGCGCATCACTCGCAACGAGAACGACATCTACATGATCTATACGGGCGGTACCACCGGCATGCCCAAGGGTGTCATGTACGACATGGGCGGCCTCACGCGCAGTTTCATCACGCTCGGCTTCCCGCTGCTGGGTGTGGCGCCGCCGACCGACGCGGCCGAGGTCGCGCCCCTCGTGAAGGGCCAGATCGACGCCGGTGCCGGCCTCATCTCCATGCCGTGCGCACCGCTGATGCACGGCACCGGCGTGTGGTTGGGCGCGATGATTCCTCAGCTCGCTGGGGCGGAAGTGGTCACCCTGCAGAGCCGCTCACTCGATGCCGACGAAGTGCTGCGGACCGCGCAGAACGAATGCGTCACCAACATGACCATCGTCGGCGACGCGTTCGCCAAGCCGATCATCCGTGCAATCGATGTCGCCGGCGAAACCGGCTCGCCCTACGACCTGTCGAAGCTGAAGATGATCATCTCGTCGGGCGTGATGTGGACCGCCGAGGTGAAGGAGCAGTTGCTCGATCGCATCGAACACGTCATCCTGCTCGACGCGATGGGTTCGTCGGAAGGCTCGATGGGCAACAGCATCTCAATGAAGGGCGTACCGCCCTCCACCGCCAAGTTCACCCAGAACCCGACCACCAAGGTCTTCACCGAGGACGGCCGTGAAGTCGTTCCCGGCAGCGACCAGGTCGGCATGGTGGCAGCCGGCGTCATGGTGCCGTTGGGCTACTTCAAGGACGAGGAGAAGTCGGCACGCACCTTCCGCACCATCGATGGCGTGCGCTACTCGTTCCCCGGCGACATGGGCATGGTCGGGGCCGACGGCTCGTTGATCCTCCTCGGCCGCGGCAGCCAGGTGATCAACTCGGGCGGCGAGAAGATCTTCCCGGAGGAAGTGGAAGAGGCCGTCAAGCGCGTCGAGGGTGTGCAGGACTGCCTCGTGGTCGGCATCGATGACGAGAAGTTCGGCCAGGCCGTGACGGCCGTGGCCTCGTTGTCGGAAGGTGCCACCGTCACCGAGGCGGAGGTGATCGCCGGCGTCAAGCACGACCTCGCCGCATTCAAGGCCCCGAAGCGGGTGGTGTTCGTGGCGACGGTGCCGCGCGCGCCCAACGGCAAGGCCGACTACAAGACCACAAAGCAGCTCGCCACCGACGCCCTCGGCCCCGGTTCCTGAGTTCGCCTCTGGGACGGGTTCAGGGTTTGAGCTTCTCGTGGAAGAAGGCGAGCACCCGTTGCACACTCGGTTCGTCGCGCTGTTCGGTGAGCACGGAGTGGTCCTTCTTCGATGTGCTCGGCAGCTCCACGGCGATGAACGCTGCACCCAACAGGGTGCGCAACGTGTCGAACCGTGTGCCCACCAGTGTGTCGCCGGTGAAGCGCAGGCCCAACAGCTGACAACCCTCGGCGGCGCGACGGGCAACGGTGAGCGCATCGTCGGGCGACAGGTTCAGGTCGGCGGCGCGTTCCTTCTTGCCCATCGCGAACGGCAGCGACGGCTGGCTGACAACTGGCGCGACCATGATGTCGTCGACCATCATCGCCAGCGCGAAGCCACCGCTGAAGCACATGCCCACTGCGCCCACACCGGGACCTCCGAGCTCGTTGTGGAGGTTGCGGGCCAGGGCTCGCAACCAGCCGATGATCGATGAGGTCTCGTTCAGCGCCCAATGGGTGAATTCGCGCGCGATGCACACCTTGGCCATCGAGGACAGCCCGTAGGGAACCGTGATCTCCTTGCCGGGTGTGCCCACCAGCGACGGCATCAGCACCGTGAAACCGGCGGCGACCACATCGTTGGCGAAGGCCGTGACCTTGGGCGTGATACCCGGGATCTCGTGCACGATGATCACACCGGGACCCGTGCCACGCCGGTACACGTCGCGCTGGTACCCGGCGGCCCCGAAGGAAGACTTCTCCCAGCCCTGCAACACGGTGTCGGCATCCTTCAGGCTCATGAAAGTCTCCTCATCGCTTCCAGCGCACGCTCCGCCAATCCTTCCGTGCCCACCTTGAAGGTGGTGAAGTCGACGCTCTCCTGCGAGCCCATCGCACCGTGCAGGTAGCGGGCGTACACGCCCTCACTGATCACGGCCAGACGCCAGCAGCTGAACGCCACGTAGTAACCGATGCCGCTGAGGTCGCGGCCGGTGCGCAGCGCGTAGCGCTCGAGCATCTCGGTGTACGACGGGAAACCGCCAGCGGACGTGGGGTCGTTGGCACGCACGTTGGCGGCCACGCCATCGAACCAGTAGACACCGAGGTAGCCGACATCGGCGAGCGGGTCGCCCAGGGTGCACAGCTCCCAGTCGAGGACCGCCGCGATGCGGCCGGCACCCACGTCGGTGAGGCAGTTACCGAAGCGGAAATCGCCGTGGGCGATAGCCACGCCGTGCTGCTGCGGCAACCGTTCGCGCAGACGCCGTGCCACTTCGTCGATGGCAGCGAGTTCTCTCGTCTTCGACTGTTCCCACTGGGTGCTCCACCGCTTCACCTGCCGCTCTACGTAACCCTCGCGCTTGGCGAGATCGCCGAGGCCGACTTCGTCGACATCCACCGCGTGCAGATCGGCCAGCACGTCGATGAGGTGCTCGCTGGCGTGACGGCGCAGATCGAAGGGCAGCGCCGCGGCGCGATCGGTGCTGTCCAGCACCACGCCATCGACGTAGCCCATCACATAGAACGGGGCGCCGTTCACTGCCTCGTCGGTGCACACCCCCAGCGCCGGCGGCACCGGCACGTTGGTGCGGCCGACCGCCGCGATGATGCGGTACTCGCGCGCCATGTCGTGAGCCGTGGCCAGTACATGACCCAGCGGCGGGCGACGCAACACGAAGCGCGTGCCGTCAGCACCTGCGACCTCGAAGGTGAGGTTCGACCGCCCACCCACGATGAGGTCGAACGTGAACGGAGCGACGGCGCCGGGGATGTTGGCCACCAGCCAGCCGCTGACGGGTGTGATGTCGATGCCCTGCACGAGCGGCAACCGTAGTGCGCGGGACGCGGCGCAGATCAGCCCGGACGGGCGACGCCGACGACCTTCTCCCAGCGCACCACCGACACCTTCACCACATCGCCGGTCTGCGGAGCGTGGATCAACATGCCGTTGCCGACGTAGATGCCGACGTGGCCGATCGGTGCGTAGTAGAAGATCAGGTCGCCGGGCTGGACTTCGCTCTGCGACACGTGCGGCAGGCCGGCGAACTGCGCACTGCTCTGGCGCGGCAAGCTCACACCGGCGCGACCCCATGCCCACTTGGTGAGGCCGGAGCAGTCGAACGCCTCGCCCGGCAACTCGGCGGCGAACCTGTAGGGCACGCCCAGCTGTTCGTAGGCCGCAGACACAGCGATGCCGGCCTTGCCCGACACCGGCGGTGCACTGCCGCCACCCGTGTCGCCGCCACCCGGCTCGCCACCAGCGCCTGTATCGCCCCCGCCAGTGGTGCCACCACCGGTGTTGCCGCCGCTGCCTCGCGGTGCGGCAGGCGTGCCGCCACCCGTGTTGCCACCACCCGTGTTGCTCTTGGCTGCGGCTTGCTGTTGATTGTCGCGGGCGATCTGGGCTGCGGCTGCCACGGCACGAGCCTCTTCGGCCGCCGCCAGCTTCGCCTCACCCAGGTCGGCCTTAGCCTTGGCTTCCTTGGCGAGGTAGGTCTGCTCAAGCTGGTCGTAGTCCTTCCGCTTCTGCTCCAGCGTGGCGATCAGCGATGCTGCTTCGCGCTGCTTGCGCTCGAGCAGGGCTCGCTCGTCAGCGAGATCGTCGACGAGCTTCTGCAAACCGTCGATGTCGCCTTCACCGGAGTCGATGGCCACCAGGCCGAGTGCGGCACGTTGTTCGGCTGCGCTGTAGGTGGCGGCATCGGAGAAGATCGGGCTCAGGCTCAGCGAATCGCCGCCGGTGAACCGGTCGACCGCGATCTGCTGCAAGACCGTCTCGACATCGCCCAACTGGAGGGAAAGCGCGTCGATGCGCGCCTGCGACGCTGCGATCTCGATGGCGAGCTGGTCCTGGCGATCCAGCGCCGCGGAGTAGTCCTCGTCGATCTGACCCATCTGGTTGCGCAGGGTGGCGAGCTCGTCGAGCACCTGCTCGACCTTGCGCTGCGCATCGTCGACACCACCGGCCTGCACGCCACCCGGCTGCTGGATCAGCGAGCCGGCGAGAATGCCGGCGACCAGAGCACAGGCGCCCAGGAGCGAGCGGAACGGGCGGCGCGACCTCATGACGTGACCAGGCTATCAATGTTACGAATGCATTGCGAACTGCATCGCCATGCGGCACGCATCAACCCGACACGGCTGGAGCGAGCCGATCGCCTACTCCCATTCGATGGTGCCCGGCGGCTTGGAAGTGACGTCGTACACCACTCGGTTGACACCGCTGACCTCGTTGATGATCCGGTTCGACATCGTCTCCAACAGGTCGTAAGGCAGCCGTGCCCAGTCCGCCGTCATCGCATCGTCGCTGGTCACAGCCCTGATGATGATGGGATGCGCATAGGTCCGCTCGTCGCCCATCACGCCCACCGACCGCACGTCGGCGGCCAGCACGGCGAAGCTCTGCCACAGTTCGCGCTCCAGGCCGGCCTTGTGGATCTCGTCACGCACGATGGCATCGGCGTGTTGCAAGGTGGTGACGCGTTCCGGCGTGACCTCGCCGAGGATTCTCACACCCAAACCCGGCCCGGGGAACGGTTGCCGCAAGACGATCTCGTCGGGCAGACCGAGCTCCTTGCCCAGTGTGCGCACCTCGTCCTTGAACAGGTCACGCAGCGGTTCGACCAGCTTCAGCGTCATGTCGTCGGGGAGGCCACCCACGTTGTGATGGCTCTTGATCACGGCTGCCGCACCGTCGGCGCCACCGCTCTCGATGACATCGGGGTAGAGCGTGCCCTGCACGAGGTACTCGGCATCGCTGAGACCGCCGGTGTGTTCCTCGAAGATGCGCACGAACAACTCGCCGATGATCTTGCGCTTGGCTTCCGGGTCGACCACGCCGGCCAGCTTCTCGAAAAAGCGAGGACCGGCGGACACGTGGATCAGCTCGATGCCCATGTTGCGTTTGAAGGTTTCGACCACCTGGTCGCTCTCGTTGAGCCGCATGAGACCGGTGTCGACGTAGATGCAGACGAGCTGATGGCCGATGGCCTTGTGCACCAACGCAGCGGCGACCGCGGAGTCGACACCGCCGCTGAGGGCACAGATCACCCTGCCGACGCCAACCTGGGCACGCACGGCGGCGACCTGCTCGTCGATGATGGAGCCCATCGTCCAGTTCGGTTCGCAGCCGGCCAGGTCGTGCAGGAACCGCTGCAGCACGGCCATGCCGTACGGCGTGTGCACCACCTCCGGGTGCCATTGCACCCCCCAGATCTTGCGCTCAGGGCACTCCATCGCCGCGACGGGGGCGTCGGGTGACGTGGCCGTCGCGGTGAAGCCGGGAGGCACCACCGTCACCGCATCGAAGTGGCTCATCCACACGTCTTGCTCGGCAGGTATGCCCTCCAGCAGCGCCGACACCGACCCTTCGATGCGAGTAGCCCTGGCTCTGCCGTACTCGCCGCGCATGCCGCGCCCGACGGTGCCACCCAACTGTTGGGCGATCAGCTGCACGCCGTAACAGATGCCCAGGATGGGGATGCCGAGCTCGTAGATGCCCGGATCGAGCGACGGGGCGCCGTCGACGTGAACGCTCTTGGGCCCACCCGACAGGATGATCGCCGATGGTTCTTTGGCGGCCACCTCGGCGGCGGTGATGCGGTGCCGCACGATCTCCGAGTACACGTCGAGCTCGCGCACCCGCCGGGCGATGAGTTGCGCGTACTGCGCTCCGAAGTCGACCACTAGAACCGTGTTTGTGCGCTGCACCATCCCTGCGATGGTAGGGGGTCACCGATGCGCGTGACCGCATCCGTTCCCATCCGCCCCGTGGTCGACAATCACATCGGCATGCGGTGCGAAACCGCGGGGCGGCTGCCACGATATGGGCCATGACTCGGATACCCCGCCCGTTCGCATCATTGGCTCTGGCTCTGTTCGGTGGCCTCGCCATGCTCACTGCCGGTTGCGGCGGCCAGAACCCCTACCAGGCGGCCGAGTCGGCAAACTCCGTCGGCGCCGGCACGGGCACGAACACGGCTGGCACCGAAGGCGAGGTGAACGTGTTCACGCCCGAAGGTCAGAACGTCACCTCGTGTGTCGGCACGCTCGAGCGGCCCGGCTGCGGCAGCAAGAGCAAGGGCGGCTGGCGGATGTACCTCACGTTCGCCGTGCTGATCGGCGGGTTGTCGTTCGTCGGCTGGCGGATCGTGA
>JANONE010000137.1:0-5648 GCA_031420675.1 Ilumatobacteraceae bacterium
CAAAAGTTGCCCAACGTTTGTTGGTTGCGGGTGCCAACCCGAATATTCAGCTGGCACGAGGAGGTACATTGTCAAGAGGAGGGATTTATAAAAAGGGGAATACCGCATTACACTGCGCTAACAATTTAGATTCAGCAAAAATTTTAATTGAACATGCCCAGCGCAACGCAGCGCGGGAGCCGTCTGACCCGTCGACTCCGACCAAGCACACCACCTGTACACCTCCTGGTTCAGCCGACCAGCGTCGAGGCACCGACCACTCCCTCTATGATGGAATTTCACGTCAGCAGTCGGTAGTGCCGAATGTCCTCGCGGATCGAGCGGGGGGCAGGCCGGTGCCCGGGAACGGCCCGCACCATGCCAACCGGACCACAGCCCGCGGCATCGACGCGCCCAACATGCTCGAGCTGTTGGTTCGTGCTCGTCCGGCGATCGAGGCGGTCGTCGTCTTCCAGGTCACGCGTTTGGTCGCGGAGGCGTCGCTTTCGGTAGCATCCGGGTGTCACCCGATTTCCGAGTGACGTCATCCATCTCGGGGGTGGAGTGGTGCCGATCAGGCAGACGATGCAGCCGCAAAGGGCCGATGCCCTTCGGTCGCGCCGAGCGGCCCTCGGGTTGCTCGAGTCGACCTGCTCCTCACCCGCCGGCTTGCTCGCGGAGCGCAGCGTCTCCGCAGTCCACCGGTCACCACCATCGAGACGCGATGCACCTCAACGGGGAGGAATGTCATGACAAACACATCCACGGGGCGCAATGGACGCAGGTGGCACCCACTCGCCGCCGGTGTCGTTGCGCTCGGGCTCATCGCCGCCGGTTGCGGCTCCGATGACAAGACCGACACTGTCAGCACTGCGGCACCCGACGGTTCGACCGCCGCACCCGACGGTTCCACCGCCACGGCAGGCGACGCGATCAAGGTCGCGTTCGTGTACGTCGGCCCGATCGGCGACGCCGGCTGGACCAAGAAGCACGACGATGGCCGCCTGGAGCTGGAGGCGGCACTCGGCGACAAGGTCGAAACGACCTACCTGGAGAGCGTGCCCGAAGGCGCGGAGAGCGAGGCCGTGTTCGAGCGACTCGCACGCGAGGGCAACAAGGTCATCTTCGGCACCTCGTTCGGGTACATGGACCAGATGCTCGCCGCCGCCGAGAAGTACCCCGATGTCGTGTTCATGCACGCCACCGGCTTCAAGACCTCCGACAACATGGGCACCTACTTCGGCGCTGCCGAGGAAGCGCGGTACCTGTCGGGCATGGCCGCCGGTGCGGTGACCAAGACGAACACGATCGGCTACGTCGCGGCGTTCCCGATTCCTGAGGTGCTGCGTGGCATCAACGCGTTCACGCTCGGCGCTCAGCAGGTGAACCCCGATGTCACCGTCGAGGTGGTGTGGACCTCCACCTGGTTCGACCCCACCGTCGAGAAGGAAGCGGCTCAGTCGCTGCTCAACGGAGGGGCAGACGTGATCGCCCAGCACCAGGACACCCCCTCGGCCGGTGAAGCCGCGCAAGCTGCCGGTGGCTACTGGGTGGGCTACAACGACGACATGTCGCGCTTCGCCCCCGAGGCATGGTTGACCGCGCCGGTCTGGGACTGGGGTCCCTTCTACATCAAGACCGTCGAAGACGTGATGGCCGGCACCTGGAAGACCGGGCAGTACTACGGAAACATGGCCGATGGCCTGGTCATGCTGGCCGCGGTGTCCGACAAGGTGCCGCAGGCCGTACGCGACCAGATCGCGGAGGTCCAGGCACAGATCATCGCGGGTGAGTTCGCACCCTTCACCGGTCCCTTCAACAAGCAGGACGGCAGCGTCGCCTACGCCGACGGCGCGGTGGCCGAGTTGGGCGAGCTCCTCGGTATGGACTACTTCGTCGAGGGTGTCGTCGGGAGCGCAACGGGCTGATGCAGCCCGGACAGGATGGCCTCGGGGCGGGTATCGACTCGTCCCGAGGCATTGCCCTGGCGGCCCGCGGCGTCACCAAGCGCTTCCCGGGTGTCGTCGCCACCGAGAACGTCGACTTCGAGTTGCGTCATGGCGAAGTCCACACCCTGCTCGGCGAGAACGGAGCGGGCAAGAGCACGCTGGCGGCGATGCTGTGCGGGCTCTATCAACCCGACGAGGGCCAGATCCTGCGCGATGGTCGGCCGGTGCGCTTGCGCAGCCCGCGCGACGGGCTCGCCATCGGCATCGGCATGGTGTACCAGCACTTCCGACTGGTCGATCGCTTCACAGTCGCCGAGAACGTGGTTCTCGGCGATCCCGATCAGCCGGCGGTGCTGCGGCGAGTGCAGATCGAAGACCGCGTCGCAGAGATCGGCGAGCGGTTCGGGCTGCCGGTCGACCCCCGCGCCCTGATCTCGGAGCTCACCGTCGGTCAGCGACAGCGGGTCGAGATCGTCAAGGTGCTGTATCGCGGTGCCGACGTCCTGCTGCTCGACGAGCCGACGGCGGTGCTCACCCCGCACGAGGCGGACACGCTGTTCGACACGGTGCGGGCGATGACCGCCGAGGGCAAGGCAGTGGTCTTCATCAGCCACAAGCTCGGCGAGGTGATGGCGGTGAGCGACCGGGTCACGGTCATGCGCGCCGGTCGCGTCGTCGGCCAGGTCGCCACGCGCGACACGACTGCTCGGCATCTCGCCGAGATGATGGTCGGCCGGCCCGTCGAGGTCGAGACCCGCCGCGGTGCGGGGGCGGGCGCTCCGGCGATCGAGGTCTCGGATCTGCGTCTCGTCGACGGTGGGCGCACCCTGCTCGACGGCATCGACCTGACGGTGCACGCGGGCGAGGTGCTGGGCATCGCCGGCGTCGCCGGCAACGGGCAACGCGAGCTGGCCGAGTTGATCGCCGGCATCGTCACGCCGACCGCGGGATCGGTCCGGATCCGCGGTACCGAGGTCAGCGGCGGTGGTGCCGGGGCAGCACGACGGTGCGGGCTGGCGTTCGTGCCCGAGGACCGCTTGGGCACGGGCCTGGTACCGGGGCTGTCCCTCACCGACAACATGCTGCTGACGCGTCCCCGTTCGTTCTTCGTCGATCGTCGGGCAGCGCGCACGGAGATGGCAGCGGCCATCGACGCCTTCGAGGTCAAGACGCCGGGTACCGAGTCGCTCGCCCGTGTGCTGTCGGGCGGGAATGCCCAGAAGGTGCTGTTGGCGCGAGAGCTCGCACGCCTCGGCACTGAAGGCGGTCCGCAGGTGATCATCGTGTCGTCGCCGACCCGTGGCCTCGACGTCGCCGCCGCCGAGTTCGTGCGCGGCTTGCTGCACGACGCCCGGATGCGCGGCGGTGCCGTGCTCATCATCAGCGAGGATCTCGACGAGGTTCGCAGCCTGTCCGATCGGATCGCTGTGCTCTACCGTGGCCGTGTCGCGCTCGAAGGGCCCACCGACGCCCTCAGCGTGCACGACATCGGTCTGGCGATGGCCGGAGTGACCGCCGCGCTCGACGAGGCGATGCCCGCGAGCGGGGGAGGCTGCTGACCATGCGGGTCAAGCTCGAGCATCGCCTCGAACAGCGGTGGTGGCATTCGGCGATCACACCGTTGGCGGCTGTCATCGCCGCGCTGGTCGTGGGTGCGGTCTTCCTCCGCATTCAAGGATTCGAACCGTTGGCCGTCTACCGCGCGCTGTTCCGGGCAAGCTTCACCAGCGTCTACGGGATCACCGACAGTCTCGCCATCGCGACCCCGCTGGTGGTCACCGGTCTCGCTGCCGGCGTGGCGTTTCGCATGAACCTGTTCAACATCGGCGCCGAGGGCCAGCTCTACGCCGGCGCGATCATCGGCAGTTGGGCAGGCATCGCCCTCGCGCCACATCTGCCCGGTCCTCTCGCCATTGCTGCCGTGCTCATCCTGTCGGCCGTGGGCGGCATGCTGTGGGCCGTGCCGATGGCGGTGTTCAAGGCCTACTTCGGGACGAGCGAGATCATCACCAGCCTGATGCTCACGTTCGTCGCCCTGTTCCTGATGCGCTACCTCATCTTCGGGTCCGCGTCGTTCTGGCGGGATCCTTCCTCTACCAACTTCCCGCAAGGCAAGAAGATCGACGCGGCCGGCGAGCTGCCCCTGTTCGGCGAGTACCGCACCGGGTGGGGCTTGGTCGTGGTCGTGCTCGTCGCCATCGTGGTCTGGGTCATCGTGCGGTTCACGTCGGCGGGCTACGACATGAACGTCGTCGGCTCCTCACCAAAAGCGGCTCGCTACGCCGGCATCTCGACCAAGCGCGTGATGATGATGGCCCTGCTCCTCTCCGGCGCGCTCGGAGGCCTCGCTGGGGGTGTCGAGGTCGCCGGACGGGCCCACGCCCTCGATCCCAACGGGCTGGAGCTCGGCTTCGGCTTCACCGGCATCGTGGTGGCAGCACTCGCTCGCTACAACCCGTTCGGCATCGTGCTCGTCGCCGTGTTCCTCGGGGGACTGCGCAACGCGGGTGCCGCGCTGCAGAGCATGGCGGGGGAGAGGGTGCCCGTCGAGGTGTCGCTGATGCTGCAGGGAGCGATCCTGCTGTTCGCCATCGGGGCAGAGATCTTCGTTCGCAATCGACTCCGCATCGTGCGCGCCGCGGTGGCGACGCGATGAACAATTCGGCGATCGTGCTCACCTTGGCTGCCTCGGTCGTGGCGGCCGTCCCCATCGCTCTCGCCGCCTTCGGCGAGCTGCTCAGCGAACGCAGTGGCGTGCTCAACCTGGGTGTCGAGGGCATGATGCTGATCGGCGCCGTCTGCGCCTTCCAGGCGGGCAACAGCACCGGCAACCTTTGGTTGGCGCTGTTCGTAGGGGCCGTCGCCGGCGCCGCGCTGTCGTTGGTGCACGCGGTTCTCACCATCACCATGCGGGCGAGCCAGATCGTGTCGGGACTGTCGCTCACCATCTTCGGTACCGGGCTGGCAACGTTCGTGGGCAAGTCGATCGAGGGTGTGCCGCTGGAGACCGACTTCCGGCCGTCCGCGTGGGGTCCGCTCGCCGATCTGCCGGTCGTCGGCCCGGTGCTCTTCGACCAGGACCCGATGGTCTACGTGACCATCGTGCTCGGCGTGCTGATCGGGTGGTACCTCAACCACACTCGCGCCGGGCTGGCCGTGCGGGCGGTGGGCGAGTCGCCGGCGACGGCCGACTCGATGGGCATCGGGGTAGCCAGGGTGCGCTACCTGCACGTGGTCGCCGGCGGGTTCCTGGCCGGCGCCGCTGGTGCGTACCTCGTCCTCGGGCAGGTGCCGTCGTGGAGCCAGGACGGCACCACCAGCGGGCTCGGCTGGATCGCCGTCGCGCTGGTGGTGTTCGCGTCGTGGAAGCCGCTGCGAGTGCTCGTCGGAGCGTTCCTGTTCGGTTTCTCCCGCCAGCTCAACTTCTACCTCCAAGGTCGCGGTGTCGACGTGCCGGCCGAGTTTCTCTCGATGATGCCCTACCTCCTCACGATCATCGTGCTGGTCGTATGGGGCAGCCGCGACCTCCGTCGCAGGGTGGGCGCGCCCGCCGCGCTCGGCCTGCCGTACGTGCGAGACGAACGGTGAGCGCGATGGGGTCGGGCAGATGAAGTCGGCCGAGGGCCACCGAGTGACCCGCGAGCTGCTCGCCTCGGTCGACGCCGGCGACCCGGTCGTGCTCGTCACCGTGGTCGGCACGAGTCGCTCGGTGCCGCGCCA
>JANONE010000138.1:0-2343 GCA_031420675.1 Ilumatobacteraceae bacterium
GGACTGGCGCACCTTCTCCAGCGAGGTGGGCGGCACCGAGATCGAAGAGTTGGAAGCCGACCCCGAGGCGTTGATCGCGCGCCGAACGATGCTGGAGACCGACCCCCCGCGCCACACCAAGCTGCGCCAGTTGGTGAACCCGACGTTCAGCAAGGCTGCCGTGACGACCTATGCCGCGCACGCCGAAGCGCTGGTGGCCGATGTCTTGGACCGTGCCCTAGCCGCCAGCGAAGCAGGCGGCGAGATCGACGCCGTGAACTCGGTAGCTCGCGAATTGCCGATCAGGATGATCACTGGACTGCTGGGCGTGCCCGACGACGACGCGTCGCAGCTGTTCCATTGGGCCGACCAGATCGTCTACAACGCCGACCCCGACTACTCCCCCGCCGTCAGCGACCGCACCGACACCGACCCGTACCGGTTGCTGCCCTTCCGCAGCCCGGTGTCGTTGAAGGTTCTCGACTACGTGCAACGGCTGACCAACGCCAAGCGGGGTGTGGACGGCGGCGACGTGCTCACCGTGCTCACCAACGCGCTGGTCGACGGCGCACCGCTCACCGAACGCGAGCAGGGCACGTTCTTCCTGCTGCTGCTGATCGCCGGCAACGAGACCACACGCCATTCGCTGTCGCAAGGCCTGCTCGCGTTCGCACAGCAACCGGAGGCGCTGCAGCGGCTGCGGGCCGAACCTTTGCTACTCGACAGCGCGACCGAGGAGGTGTTGCGCTGGACCAGCCCGCAGTTGCACTTTCGCCGCACCGCCACCATCGACACGTCGATCGGCGACGTGCGCATCGACGCCGGCGACAAGGTCGTCACGTGGTACCTCGCTGCCAACTTCGACCCGTCGGTGTTCGTCGATCCGCACACGTTCGACATCGGTCGCTCCCCCAATCGGCACGTCACGTTCGGCGGTGGTGGCCCGCACCTGTGCCTCGGTCAGTGGATGGCACGCCTGGAGGTGCGCTCCTTTCTCGCCGCGCTGGCGCAGCGAGTGGAACGAGTGGAGCTCGTCGGCGAGCCGAGGCGGGTGCGCAGCAACTTCATCAATGGCCTCAAGCAGCTCCCCATCCGCCTCGTCGGTCGTTGATCCGGCGGCCTTGATACGGCGGTCGTTTATCCACCGGTCGTTGATCCGTCCGGCCGTTGATCCACCGGCCGTGGTGTCACTCGGCGTTCATGCCGTAGGCATGCACCGGGTGGAGGCGAACGACGAGGCGCCGATCGGCGACCATCACTGCCCGGTACTCGTTCCAGTCCGGGTGCTCGCCAACCGCCTCGCGATAGAGGGTGACCAGTTCCTCCACAGTGGCGTCGTTCGGGTCGGCCGCGGCAGGAGTGAGCTCGGCGTTCGCATCGACCACCACGTAGCCCCAGAAGTCTTCCTTGCTGACGTACAACGAGGCGCGCGGGTCGCGCTGGAGATTGGCGAACTTGGCGCGGTCGGCGGTGATCGAGATGCGCACGATGCCGTCGCCGCCGAGCGCGTAAGTGATGTTCGACAGTTGCGGGCGGCCATCACGCTTGAGGGCAACGAGCACACCGTTCTTGCGCGGGCGAATGAAATCGAGGGCGGCGGCAAGTTCCATGCGTCCACCAACCTGTCGTCGGCAATTCACATTCCCCCGAGCACTCTGGCCCACCCGATCGCCCCAGGCTCACCGGCGAACCTCTCGGTGGGGTTCACTGTCGCGGCCCGACCGCCAATCTTGGTGGTCAAGAGCGCGACATGAACGCCGGGGTTCAGCGACTGGGGGCGACCGGAGACCTCGCCTCGGTGGTCGCCGCCCGCGTCGCGACGCTCGCAGCGGCGACACGGAAGTCGGCGCGTCAGGCCGAGACGGCGGCGATGTAACGGTCGGGGCGCACCAGGACAGCTCGCTCGCCGTAGGTGGCATGGGGCTCGATCAGCACCGGATGGCCATCGGGGGCCTGGAACGACGAGTCGGCGGCGACCCACGCCCACCCATACGGAAGACGATCGTCGAGGCGGCCGGGCTGGGGCAGCTGGTGGCCAACCGGGAACTCGCCACCCAGGTCCAACCCGGGCAGGCGCGACCACCGCTTCGGATCGGGCTGGTCGGGCGTGGGCAGATCCGTGGGGTCGGCTGTCAGGCGGGCGAGCGTACGTGCGGCCGCGACCGAGAGCGCGACGACGGCCTCGGTGTGCGGACGGCGCTCGCTCTCGTACGTGGCCAGCAGCTCTGCCGGCGCCTCCTCGCGCACCACCGCAGCCAGCTTCCACGCCAGGTTTGCCGCATCGCGCACCCCGCCGCACATGCCCTGCCCCATGAACGGCGGCATCATGTGCGCGGCGTCGCCCGCCAGGAACACCCTGCCATC
>JANONE010000139.1:0-19472 GCA_031420675.1 Ilumatobacteraceae bacterium
GCCGCCGTGGTTGCCGTCCTCGATGAACTTCTTCGCGTTGTCCCATGCGCCACCGGCGTTGCTGAGGTAGTTGGCCATCAGTTGGCCGACGAGGATGACCGCCGCGAGGAAGGCGCCGAGCGCCTTCCAGTCGAGGCCAAAGCCGATGACCACCGGGGTGAGGACGGCGAGCAGCGCAGGTGTGGTCAGTTCGCGAAGCGACGCCTCGGTGCAGATGTCGATCACCGGGCCGTACTCGGGCAGCTTCTCGCCCCTCATGATCTTGCCGTCGGCGAACTGCTTGCGGACTTCCTGCACGACGACACCGGCGGTGCGACCGACCGCCCGGATGGCGAGTGCCGAGAACAGGAACGGCACGGCGCCGCCGATGAGGAGACCGATGAAGATCTTCGGTTCGGCAACGTTGATCTGGAGTTGGGCGGCCTTGAACACGCCGTCCTTCAGGTTCTCTGCGACCACGCCCAGTTCGTCGCCGGCGGTCTCGATGAAGCTGGCGAAGAGGGCGACGGCGGCGATGACCGCAGAACCAATTGCGAAGCCCTTGGTGACGGCCTTGGTGGTGTTGCCCACCGCGTCCAGGCTGACCATGATGCGCTGGGCTTCGCCGTGGAACTCGCCGCTCATCTCGGCGATGCCGGCGGCATTGTCGCTGACCGGGCCGAAGGTGTCTTCCGACACGATCACGCCGGTGGTGGCGAGCATGCCCATGCCGCACAGCGCGACGAGGTAGAGCGAGAAGGTGAGGTTGCCGCCGCCAAGGGCGAGGGCCACACCGATGGCGATGGCGATGGCCACCACGGCGTAGACAGCGCTCTCCATGCCGCTGGCGGTGCCGGCGAGCACGACGGTGGCCGGGCCGGTCTCGGAGCTCTCGGCGATCTCCTGCACCGGTCGGTAGTGCGTACCGGTGTAGTACTCGGTGAGGCGGCTGACCAGTTGAGCCAGCACCAGGCCGATGGCCACTGCACCGAAGCACTTCCAGCCGACCGAGTCGCGATCGTTGCCCACGTAGAACAGTGAGACGGCCAGGGTGCCGACGAGCGTGAGGATGCCGGCAACCAGGAAGCCCCTGTTGATCGGCTTGAGGGCGTTGGTCTCGCCCTCCTTCGCCTTCACCGCGAACACACCGGCGATGGAAGCGATCACGCCGATGGCGCGAGCGGCGAGCGGGAACATCACTCCGAGCACCCACTTCGACGGATCGTCGGGGAAGACCGACCTGAAGGCGGCCACACCGAGGATGATCGAGGCCACCAGCGTGACCTCGTAGCTCTCGAACAGGTCGGCAGCCATTCCGGCGCAGTCACCCACGTTGTCGCCCACGTTGTCGGCAATGGTCGCAGGGTTGCGCGGGTCGTCTTCGGGGATTCCGGCCTCGACCTTGCCGACCAGGTCGGCGCCGACGTCGGCGGCTTTGGTGAAGATGCCGCCGCCGACGCGCAGGAAGAGCGCCAGCAACGAGCCACCGAAACCGAATCCGATGAGGATGGCGGAGCTGGTGTTCTGGAAGACCATGATGATGGCGGTGGCGCCGAGCAGGCCGAGGCCGACCGTGAACATGCCGGCCACACCGCCGGTGCGGAATGCAATCGTGAGAGCCCTGGGCATGCTGCCGGTGAGCGCGGCGGCGGCAGTGCGCACGTTGCCACGCGTTGCCAACGTCATCCCGATGTAGCCGGTGAAGCC
Source organism: Ilumatobacteraceae bacterium (assembly GCA_031420675.1). GTDB lineage: Bacteria > Actinomycetota > Acidimicrobiia > Acidimicrobiales > Ilumatobacteraceae > UBA668. The sequence goes on from JANONE010000139.1 coordinate 1,687, forward strand.
CGAGGCGAGGCAGCCGAGGATGAACGCCAAGGTGCGGAACGCGCCGGACTCGACGTACGACAGGGCCACGCCGCCGCCGTTGGGCTTGGTGATCTTCGTGCTCGTGAGGAACACGATGGCGGCGAGCGGCACGAGGATCACGGCGATCGTCTTGAACTGGCGCTTCAGGTAGGCGGCGGCGCCCTCTTGGATGGCCTTCGCGATCTCTCGCATCTTGGGCGAGCCTTCGTCCTCCGCCAACACCAACTTGGCGAGGTAGAGACCGACTGCAATTGCAAGAAGGGCGGCTGCGACGGAGAGCAGCAGAACCGCCCATTCGCCTCCCCTGAGGGAGAATTCCTGATAGCCGCCTTCGGCGATAAGTGCTGGCACCGGTGATCTCCGGGGTATCTCGGGCGCGACGACGAAGCCACGCTGGTTGGGTAAACGTGGAGAGTGTATTGAATCCCGGCCGATCCGACGAACTTTTGGTGTCGCCGGTCACGTCTTGTGCCCTCCGCAAAGTTCGTGGTCCGAGGTCGAGAGGGGTACCGTTCGGTCCGACATCCCCGTTCACCCGGAAAGGCCGTCACGCGATGGCACAGGCAATCCAGTCACGTGAGCCGGTCACCGGCACCGCGGTGGCAACGAAGAAGCGGCGCAAGTTCTTCCTGCTCGATCTGTACAGCACTTCCGTCGGCAAGAAGTACGCGATGGCCATCAGCGGCATCATGTTGTTGGGCTTCGTGCTGATCCACATGATCGGCAACCTGAAGATGTACCTCGGCGCCGAGGACTTCGATCACTACGCCGAGTTCTTGCGCGAGCTGCTCGTGCCCATCCTGCCCCGCACGGTACTGCTGTGGCTGTTGCGGGTCGGCCTCCTTGCCGCCGTCGGGCTGCACATCCACGCGGCCTACAGCCTGACCGTGCTGAACCGCAAGGCGCGGTCGGTGAAGTACCAGGGCCCACGCGACTACCAAGTGGCCACGTTCGCCAGCCGCACGATGCGATGGACAGGCGTCATCGTCTTCCTGTTCGTGTTCTGGCACCTCGCCGACCTCACATGGGGCTTCGCCAACAACGTCGGTGTCGGTGCCGCCGACGGCGAGTTCTCGCGCAGTGACGCGTATGGCAACGTGGTTCGCAGCTTCGAGCGGGTGCCGGTGGCGGTGCTCTACATCGTGGCCAACATCGCGCTGGGCATCCATCTGTTCCACGGCGTGTGGAGCCTCTTCCAGTCGATGGGGTGGAACAACCCGAAGTTCAAGGAGTGGCGCCGCCACATCTCGGTCGCTTTTGCCACCCTCATCGTGGTGGGCAACGTGTCGTTCCCGATTGCCGTGCTGGCCGGGATCGTCGGGAAGTGACGGACATGATGAACGAGTCGATTCTCGAGAGCAAGATCCCGGCCGGCCCGATGGCCGACAAATGGGACAGCTACAAGGCCGACATGAAGTTGGTCAACCCCAACAACAAGCGCAAGTTCAAGGTGATCGTGGTCGGCAGCGGCCTGGCCGGCGCCTCGGCCGCAGCCACCATGGCCGAGCTCGGCTACGACGTGGAGGTGTTCACGTTCCACGACTCGCCGCGTCGCGCTCACAGCATCGCTGCCCAGGGTGGCATCAACGCCGCGAAGAACTACCGCGGCGACGGTGACAGCGTCCACCGGCTGTTCTACGACACCGTCAAAGGCGGCGACTTCCGCTCCCGCGAGGGCAACGTGTACCGCCTCGCACAGGTCAGCCTCAACATCATCGACCAGATGGTGGCCCAGGGTGTGCCGTTCGCCCGCGAGTACGGCGGCCTGCTGGACACGCGGAGCTTCGGCGGCTCGCAGTTGCAACGCACGTTCTACTCCCGTGGCCAGACCGGGCAGCAGTTGTTGCTCGGTGCCTACCAGCAGCTCGCCCGCCAGATCGGCCTCGGCACCGTCAAGTTGTGGAACCGCGTGGAGCTGGTCGACACCGTCACGGTCGACGGTCGTTGTGCCGGCATCGTCACTCGCGATCTCGTCACGGGCGAGGTGCGGTCGCATGCGGCCCACGCCACCGTGCTGTGCACCGGCGGCTACGGCAACGCCTTCTTCCTCTCCACCAATGCGATGAACTGCAACGTGACGGCAGCATGGCGTGCACACCGCAAGGGCGCCTACTTCGCCAACCCGTGCTACACGCAGATCCACCCCACGTGCATCCCGCAGGCCGACGACACGCAGTCGAAGCTGACGCTGATGTCCGAGTCCCTTCGCAACGACGGCCGCGTGTGGGTGCCCATCAACGCGGGCGACGAGCGCCCGGCGGCACAGATCCCCGAGGCCGAGCGCGACTACTACCTCGAGCGCCTGTACCCCAGCTTCGGCAACCTCGCGCCGCGCGACATCTCGTCGCGTGCGGCCAAGCGGGCGGTGGACAGTGGTCGCGGTGTGGGCCCGCTGAAGAACGGCGTCAACCTCGACTTCTCGGATGCGATCGGCCGCCTCGGGCAAGAGGTCGTGAAGGAGCGTTACGGCAACCTGTTCGACATGTACGAACGCATCACCGGCGAGAACCCGTACGCCGCGCCGATGCGCATCTACCCGGCCAGCCACTACACGATGGGTGGCCTGTGGGTGGACTATGAGCTGATGACCACCATCCCCGGCCTGTACGCGGCGGGGGAGGCCAACTTCAGCGATCACGGCGCCAACCGGCTGGGCGCCTCGGCGCTCATGCAGGGCCTCGCCGATGGCTACTTCGTGTTGCCGTACACGATCGGCAACTACCTGGCTCCGATGCTGAACAAACCGATCCCCGGCACCGACCACCCCGAGTTCCAGGCGGCGGAGCTGGCGGCGCGTCAGCGTTTCCAGGGTTTCCTCGACATTCGCGGCACTCGCTCGCCCGACCACTTCCACCGCGAGTTGGGCAAGATCATCTGGGACTACTGCGGCATGGAGCGTACGGAGCAAGGCCTGCAGCAGGCGCTCAGCGAACTGCCCGCGCTGTACGCCGAGTTCAAGAAGGACCTGCGGGTCACCGGCAGTGGCACCAGCGTCAACCAGACGTTGGAGAAGGCGGGCCGCGTGGAGGACTTCTTCGAGCTGGGCATGTTGATGTGCCGTGATGCGCTCGAACGCAACGAGAGCTGCGGCGGACACTTCCGAGCGGAGTATCAAGACGAGGAAGGTGAAGCACAACGCGACGACGAACATTTCGCCCACGTCGCAGCGTGGGAGTACACCGGCGACCCGATGCAGGCCGTGCGCCACCAGGAAGAACTCGAGTTCGAGACCATTTATCTCGCCAAGCGGAGCTACAAGTGAGCAATCATCTCCAGAACCTCACCCTCAAGATCTGGCGCCAGAGCGGGCCGGCCGACGGTGGACATTTCGAGAGCTATCGCATCGACAGCATCAGCGACGAGGCTTCCTTCCTCGAGATGCTCGACGTGCTCAACGAGAAGCTGATCGGCGAGAGCCTGGACGCGATCTCGTTCGACCACGACTGCCGTGAAGGCATCTGTGGTACCTGTTCGTTGATGATCGACGGCCAGGCTCACGGTCCCCAGCGCGGCACCGCGACCTGCCAGTTGCACATGCGCAAGTTCACGAGTGGCGACACGATCGTGATCGAGCCGTGGCGGGCGACGGCGTTCCCGATCCTCAAGGACCTGATGGTCGACCGCGCCCCGCTCGATCGCATCATCGAGGCCGGTGGCTTCATCACGGCTGCGACCGGTGGTGCTCCCGATGCGAACGTCATCCCGATTCCGAAGCCGGTGGCCGACGCAGCGATGGACGCGGCCGAGTGCATCGGTTGCGGCGCATGCGTCGCCGCCTGCCCCAACGGTGCGGCCCACCTGTTCACCGCGGCCAAGGTGAGCCACCTCAACCTGCTGCCGCAGGGCCAGGCGGAACGCTGGAGCCGCGTGGAGGCGATGGTGGAGACGATGGACGAGTACTTCGGTTCGTGTACCAACCACGGCGAATGCGAAGCCGCCTGCCCGAAGAGCATCAGCATCGATTTCATCGCCCTGATGCACAAGGACTTTCGCAAGGCCAAGGTCAAGAACCGCACACTGATCAGCCAGGTCTGATCAACCAGGTCTGATCGTCGATACCCCAGGACGTAGCGGCGACTGTGCGTCAGCCGCGGCGGCGGGGAGTCACCGTTGCGGCGTAGCGGTTCGTTGCTGCCGTGTCGGGGTGCTCGAGGGTGAGGTCGAACCACAGCTCGCCCGCCACTTCCGGCACCACGAACTGGGCGGTACCGACTCGCACGCACGAGTCGGGCGGCACGTCGCCACTCCAGGACCATTCGTGGCTGCCCCCCGCCCAGCGCAAGGTCGCCGTGCACCGCACCCCTTCCAGCACCGTGCGCAGATCGCTGACCACATGCACATCGAGTGCGAGGGCCTCGCCGGCGATGAGCGAGTCCCGCAACCGGTCAGCCACGACGATCACCGGTCGGCAGGCCTCGGTAACCGCGTGGTACGCCAGCTTCGGCCGGCGTTGGTGGTCGAGCACGCCCCACGAGACGGCCGGCGACGGGTCGTTCAGACCGAGGAAGCAGAAGCCACCCGTGGGCCGGTACTTCAATCGTCGGAGCGTCTCGATGTGGTGCCGCAGCAGTTCTGCTTGATAGCGCTGCGTGGCGTTGCGCCAAGACTCGAAGGTGGCGTACGAACCGGGCGGCACGTGTTGTTCGAACGGATCGAGCTGCAGACCGTGGTGCTCGGCGAGCCCGTGCCAGTCGAGGGCCGGCCATTGGTCCGGGCGCATGAACTCCGCGCTCTCGGGCACCGATTGCGCGCCGAACTCGCTGACGAAACGAACCATGCGCGGCATCGTCGCGGCGAAGCCATCGATCTCGGCACCCTCACCGTGGTACCAGCCGAAGAACAGGTGGCTGTCGGTGCCGTCCAGCTGCGGAAGGTGCGGTGCGACACCGCTGTGGGCAACGACGCTGCGCGTCTCGTCGGCCGCTTCGAATGCGCGTTTCACCCAGCGGTCGAGGATGGTCTTGTTCCATGTGGGACCCTGCTGCAGCAACACGTTGCGCGCAATCGAGGTGCCCAGTGCCTTGCCGCGCGCGTCTTGCGCGGCGACCGGTTCGTTGTGCGCGCACCACACTGCGATGCTGGGGTGGTGGCCGAGCAGGTCGACCGCCTCGCGGGCTTGCCGTACCGCTTCCTTGCGGATCGTGCGTGCGTAGCCCCACTGCAGCGGGAAGTCCTGCCACACCAACATGCCCAGCTCGTCGGCCGCTTGGTACACCTCCGGGCGGGCTATGTGGCCGTTGACGCGCACGAGATCGAGTCCTGCATCGCGCGCCAGTTCGACGTCGCGCCGCACCTCGACGGGCGTGGCATCGGCGAGCGCCGCGCGCGTGGGGGCGAGGTTGGCCCCCTTTGTGAACAGTCGCTCGCCGTTGACGGAGAACACCCAATCCTGCATGGCGACCTCGCGCAGGCCCGTGCGTACCGATCGGTGATCGCTGCGCCGACCATCGACCTCGACCTCGACCTCGACGTTGGTCAGGTGTTGCTCGCCGAGGCTCCACGGCCACCACAGGTCCGGGTCGTTGACATCGAGGTTCCAATCGACCTCGTTCAGCCCATGAGCGAGCGATTGCGCGTGCTCGGCACGAATGTGGCCATCCACCGAGGTGCGGATCCGCACGATACGTGGCCGGTCGGAGTCGAGGCGAGCGTGCATGCGGAGGTGTGCGCGCGCATCGTTGGCGTCGCGGCACAGCACCCGCAGTCGATCGATGCGCACGGCGCCCATGTCGTCGATGTGCACTGGCCGCCACAGACCGCCAGGGTTCCACTCGGGGTCGATCGCGTCGGAGTGTTGCAGCACGCCGGTGATGTTCCGCTTGGACGCGCGCTGGCGTTGCGGCGAGCACGACACTTCGATGGCCAGCACGTGTTCGTCGGTGAGTCGTGACAGATCGGTGATGTCGAACGAGTGCGGGAAGAAGTAGCCCTCAGGGTCGCCGAGGTATGCCCCGTCCAGCCAGACATCAGCCTGGTAGAAGATGCCGTCGAGCGTGACGAAGCGGCGTCGACCCTCAGCCGGTGCGGCCAGCTGGAACCGGTGCCGGTAGAGCAGCGGACCGTCGCTGTCGGCGAAGGCGGCGTTCGAGCGCCAATGCCCGGGCACGGTCACCACCGGCCACGCGGAGTCGTCGTGGTCCAGGCCGACACCGTCGCGACGCACATCGTCGTCGGCGATGCATGCTCGCCAAGGTCCCGACAGCTCCACGGGTGCGAAGCGTAACCGGCGGGTGCATGACTCACCGGCTCGCCTCCGCATGCCACCGCCGAGGCGGGTATGGTCCAGCCATGGTGAACCGCGCGACGACCTTGGGGAAACTTAAGGCTTCAGGCTGGCTGTCCGTGCCGGTCAAGGAAGAGATTCGCCGCAATGCCGTGGCCCGTATCGCCGCCGGACACCCCCTGTTCGAGGGTGTCGTCGGCTACGAGCACACCGTCATGCCGCAGCTCGAGAACGCCTTGCTCGCGGGCCATGACATCATCTTCCTGGGCGAGCGCGGCCAGGCCAAGACGCGCATGATCCGTTCGCTCACCGGGCTGCTCGACGAGTGGCTGCCCCTCGTCGCCGGCAGTGAGATCAACGACGACCCGTACCACCCGGTCAGCAAGCACGGTCGCGACCTGGTCGACGAAATGGGCGATGCAACCCCGATCGACTGGTTGCACCGCGATGATCGTTACGGCGAGAAGTTGGCCACGCCCGATACGTCCATCTCCGACCTCATCGGCGAAGTCGACCCGATCAAGGTCGCCGAGGGTCGCTACCTCAGCGACGAGCTGACGCTGCACTACGGCCTGGTGCCGCGCACGAACCGGGGCATCTTCGCGATCAACGAGATCCCCGACCTGGCCGAGCGAATCCAAGTGGGCCTGCTCAACGTGCTGGAAGAGCGCGACGTACAGATCCGCGGTTACAAGATCCGTCTGCCGCTCGATGTCTTGTTGGTGGCGTCGGCAAACCCCGAGGACTACACCAATCGCGGCCGCATCATCACGCCGTTGAAGGATCGCTTCGGCAGCCAGATCCGCACGCACTACCCGCTCGACGCCGAAACGGAAGTGACGATCATGCGCCAGGAGGCGCGGCAGGCGACGGTGGGTGAAGTCAACGTGCAGGTGCCCCGGTACCTCGAACGGGTGGTGGCGACGTTCAGCCAACTGGCGCGCAGCAGCAACCAGGTGAACCAGCGCAGCGGTGTCAGCGTGCGCCTGTCGATCAGCAACCTTGAGCTGCTCGGCGCCAACGCGCTGCGTCGCGGTCTGCGCGCCGGCGAGAAGTCGGTGGTCTCACGTGTGTGCGATCTCGGCGCGCTCGCCGCCAGTACCAGCGGCAAGGTGGAGATCGAATCGTTGGAGGAGGGCCGGGAAGGCATCATCCTGGAGAACCTCGTGAAGGCATCTGTGCTCACCGTGTTCAAGGAGGTCGTCTCGCCCGACCAGGTGCGCGACGTGGTCATCGCCTTCGAGGAAGGCGCGATCGCGCACACCGGCGAAGACGTGCCGTCGGCCGATCTTGCCGGCCTCGTCCAGCGCGTGCCCGCGCTGCGCGCTGTCGTCCAGTCGCTCACTGGTGGCGACGAATCGCCTGCCGCGATCGCGTCGGCGGTCGAGTTCGTGCTGGAGGGCCTGCACCTGTCGAAGCGGCTCAACAAGGACACGGCGTCGGGCGGCTCGGCCACCTATCGCGGCCGCGGCTGACTGCAGAGTTCTGTCAGCCGTCGATGAAGGCCTGTCCGCTGTCCTTCAACTCGCGGCGCTCGGTGGCGATGCCGGGGCGATCGGGCTGGTCCGTGAGTGGGGTGATCGTCACGGAGGTGATGGTCACCTCGCTGGCCGCTTGACGAACCTCGCGCCACATCGACGTGATCGCCTGCGCGCGCTGCGCGTCGGTGTCGCCGAGCGGGCGGAACGTGACGGCGAGCGGCCGTTCGGGGCCTTGCTCGGCGGCGCGGTGCAAACCCGCCTCGACATCGCCGTGCATCGCCAGGCCGACGATGGTGCAGGCGCCGTCGAGATCGGCGAGGGGCTTGTCGGCACGGCCGGGGATTCTCACGACTCCGTCGCCGAGACCCCCGAGCCACATTCCCCAGCGAAGCTGGTCGCGTCGGTGGGCTTCCTGTGCGGCCCCCTCGCTCGCGTCGATGGGTCGTTCGACGACGACGTCGAGGGAGGTCGCCACTGGCGGGCCGACGCGTAGGATTCGCCACGCATCGCGCCACGCGACCACGAGCGTGTGCATCAGTTCGCCGTGGCGGCGCGGGTCGCTGGGGATCAGCCGGTTCGCCAACGCATAGGGCGCCTCGAAGGGCACCCATCCGGCGGCGACCTCGCCCAGTTGTTCGGCCGCCAGTTCCACCCATCTTGGCCACCAGTGAGCGGCGGTCCGATCGTCGGTGAAGCCACCGTCGTTGTCGAACCAGTTGGGGATGGCCGGCTGCAGGAGGCGGAACCACGGCTGCAGGCCCAGCCCGCGAGCGGTCAAGGCTGCTGCGTGCACCTGCTCGAAGACATCGCCATCCACCGTGCCGGGGCGCGGCTGGGCGGTGGCCCACGGAACATCGAGCCGCACTTCGTCGAGGCCGAGCTCGGCCGCGAATGCGAGGTCGTCGGCAAGCCGGTTGCCGTGCGAGATGACGGTGGCGCCGCTCGCGATGGTCGGGGGAGAGGGCTCTGTAGGTGTCAGGCCAGGAATGGGCTGCGCGTCCACAACTCGCTCGTGTCGGTGCTGGACACCAGCTTCGGCACGCCGCTGAGCTCGACCACACTGATCGGGCCGGGGAAGCCACGCAGCTCGAGGTCGCCGTGGGCAGACGCGACGACGCCTTCCGGCAAGCGCTCGATCTGCATCGTCGGCAGCAGCACTTCATACGGGCCGGCTGCGTCGCACAGGCGTGATGCCATGTTGACCGCGGAGCCGATGTAGTCGTCGCCTTCGAAGAGCAGGGCGTGACCGGTGGCGATACCCACCCGCAGCGCGAGGGGAGCACACACGTCGGCCGAGCGGTGTTCCAGCTCCAGTGCGAAGGCGATGCACGCAGCCTGCTCGACCGACACGATCATGCAACCGTCACCCAGCCACTTGGCGATGCGCACGCCCCGTTCGCTGGCGACCTCGCGGGTGATGGTACGAAACGCGCCGAGAAGCCGCCCGGCGGCATCATCACCGAAGGCGGCGGTGTAGTTCGTGAACCCGGAGAGGTCGACGAACGCAAACGTTCGCGGCACGCGCATTTCTCCACTGTAGCGCGCCGCGCCGATCTCGTGAAGGCATTCACAAGCGAGCTCACTGTGCTTGTGTCAACCGCGAGCTTCGGCGTTCACGTGTCGCCACGTGACACCTCACCGCCAAAGCTGCGCCCGTGCAGTACCGGGTCGGGCCCCGAGACCGTTCGCGGAGAGACGTGGGGAGGGAAACGGTTGTAGCGTTCGCCCATGGCGAGCCGGTTCACCTATTCCCGCTGGGATGGCACCCAGAAGGGGTTCGATCTCGATGCCGACGGGCTGTTCGACGAACTCACCGACGACCTGCTCTACCACGGCGACGTGAACGCCGCGCTGCGCCGGATGATGCAGGAGGGCATGCGCGACCGCAACGGCGAGCGCGTGCAGGGCCTGCGTGAACTGATGGAGAAGCTGCGCGAGCAGCGGCAGGATCGCCTCGATCAGTTCGATCTCGGCGGCGTGTACGACGAGATCGCGAGCGAGCTGAACGACATCGTCGACGAGGAACGTCATGCCATCGAGCAGGCCACTTCCGCGGCCGAACGCAGTGGCGACGAGCGTCGCGCCGGTACCGCCCGCGACGCAGCAGCCGAACGCAACTTCCGCCTGGACATGCTGCCCAACGATCTCGCCGGCAAGGTTCGCGAGCTCGGCGCCTACGACTTCGAGAGCAGTGAGGCGCAGCAGCGCTTCGAGCAGTTGATGGAGAAGCTGAAACAGCAGTTGACACAGCAGATGGTCGACAAGATGTCGTCGGGCATGCAGGACATGACGCCCCAGGACATGCAGCGGATGAAGGACATGATGGCCGGGCTCAACGAGCTGATCGAGCAGCGCCAGGCCGGCGCAGACGAGGCCACCGAGCGACAGGCCTTCGAGAAGTTCATGGAGCAGTTCGGCGACTTCTTCCCCGAGAACCCGCAGAACCTCGACGAGTTGCTGCAGCAGATGGCGCAGCGCATGGCGGCAATGCAGGCGATGATGAACTCGATGACGCCCGAGCAGCGGGCGCAGCTGCAGCAGCTCAGCGACCAACTGCTGGACGACATGGATCTGCGCTGGCAGTTGGATCAGCTGGGGCGCAACCTGCAGTCGATGTTCCCCCAGCAGGGATGGGGTCAGAGCTACGACTTCCAGGGCCAAGACCCGATGGGAATGGGTCAGGCGATGCAGACGATGCAGGAGCTGGGCGATATCGACCAGCTGGAGAACCTGCTGCGTAACGCCACCAACCCGGCCGCGCTGGCCGAGGCAGACATGAATCGCGTGCGGGAACTGATGGGCGACGACGCGGCCGCCTCCCTGGAGAAGCTGGCGCAGCTAACCAAGATGCTCGAGGACTCGGGGATGATCCAGCAGAAGGAGGGCAAGCTGGAGCTCACGCCGAAAGGCCTGCGCAAGATCGGCAACAACGCGTTGCGCGACCTGTTCAGCAAGTTGGCCAAGGACAAGATGGGTCAGCACCAGATGGACAACCTGGGTCAGGGCCACGAGCGCACCTACGAGACCAAGCAATACGAGTTCGGCGATCCGTTCAACCTCGATCTCCACCGCACCATCCGCAACGCGATCCGCCGGAACGGTGGTGGCACCCCAGTGCGATTGACGCCTGAGGACTTCGAGATCGAGCGCACCGAACACGCCACCCGTTCCTCGACAGTGCTGATGCTCGACCTGTCGATGAGCATGCCGATGCGCGACAACTTCCTGCCGGCCAAGAAGGTGGCGATGGCGCTGCATTCGCTGATCACGTCGCAGTTCCCTCGCGACTACATGGGACTGGTCGGCTTCAGCGAGACGGCCTACGAGCTGACGGCGGCGCACCTGCCAGAGGTCAGCTGGGATTTCGCATACGGCACCAACATGCACCACGGGTTCACGCTGGCGCGCAAGATGCTCGCCCGCCAGACCGGCACGAAGCAGATCATCATGATCACCGACGGCGAGCCGACGGCGCACATCACGCCGCGAGGCGATGTGTTCTTCAACTACCCGCCCGTGCAGGAGACCGTGGAAGCCACGCTGCGGGAAGTCGTGCGCTGCACCCGCGACGGGATCCGCATCAACACGTTCATGCTCGATGCCGACTACGGCCTGCGCTCGTTCATCGAGAAGCTGTCGTCGATCAACCGCGGTCGCGCCTTCTTCACCAACCACGAGAACCTCGGTGACTACGTGCTGGTCGATTTCATCGAACACAAGAAGCAGCAGACCCGCGGCCGAGGCGCCCGCCGCGCCGGCTGAGCCCCGCCGCCCACCACTTGCTCCGAGTCCCACAACGCCGATGCGAGTCCCACAACGCTGTCCGAGTGCCTACTCGCAACCCGGGGTACGAGTAGGCACTCGGATGAGTTCGGGGGAACCGATCGGGCGGGTGGCGATCTCGCTGCGTCTTCCGACGGACCTGCCAACGCCATTTCCGACTCCGGCCACGACCACGATCGACTACCACGAGCGTCGCGTAGTCCGATGCTCGGACGGTTCGCGCGAAAAGGCTTGTCAGCCATATTTCGAAATCCCCCCTTGCGCGAAGGTGATGTGATAAGGGAGAATGACGCCTATGTAATTACACGGGTGTCGCGGACACTCCGACTGAGGCCTGAAGCGCAAGGGAGGCCAGCTCAGATGCATATCGAAGTCACGTCTGAACCACAAGCCAATTGGCAGGACCAAGCCAACTGTCTCGGTGTCGATCCCGATCTCTTCTTCCCCGAACGCGGCGCGTCAACTCGCGAGGCGAAGGAAGTGTGCCGTGGTTGCACGGTGCGCCTGGGCTGTCTCGAGTACGCACTCGTCAACGGCGAAAAGTTCGGTATCTGGGGCGGTTTGTCCGAGCGCGAGCGTCGGCGCCTTCGCCGTCAGCGCGCTCAGGTTGCCAGACGCACCGCTTGAGCGAGGATTTTCGTGTCCCGGGGCGACTAGGCATCAACGCGAGTCGGTGCTACCCTCGCTGACATGTTCCTGTTCCTGGATCCTCCTGAGATCGTTCTCATCCTCGTCGTCGTGCTCGTGTTGTTCGGCGGTTCGCAGTTGCCCAAGCTGGCGAAGAACCTCGGCAAGGCGCAGAAAGAGTTCAAGGATGGCTTGGTCGATGGCCAGAAAGAGGCCGACAAGGCCAAGGAAGCCGAGAAGGCCAAGGAAGCCGACAAGGCAACTGAAGACTCCGACAACTGATCGGGCTCACATCTCGCTCACTGCCGCCGGTTGCCGATCGGGCACCGGCGGCAGTTCGCGCCTGAGCCTCGGTCGTTCGCAATGAGGTCGTTCGCAATGAGGCCGTTCGCTAGACGGCGACGCGGCGACGCTTGATGATGCGACGTCGTTCGCGCTCGCTGCACGCACCCCACACGCCGTGTTCGATGCGGTTTTCGAGGGCGTATTCCAGGCAGGTGTCGAGCACTGGGCAGCCGTTGCAGATCTTTCGGGCTCGATCGACCCCCACGCCGTCGCTGGGGAAGAAGGTTGCCGGCGGGTAGTTGCGGCAGTTGCCCTGGTTCATCCAGACGGATGTTGCATCGTTGTCGGTGACCGGAAGATTCGTATGCATGCGCTTCTCCTTGTACACCGCGATGGTGGATCGCGGCTCGTTGGTGCGCCCGCACGAAGCCCATTGACCAGGGAGGAACGCACCGCCGTTGCAGGAATAGACGCCCCGGCGACCCGTTTTGTTCCCAAATCTTGTCCAAGGTCTACCACGAATCTTGCCGAACCGCCAGCGGCCAGCGGTTTTCGCTGCAGGCCGAGGTTGGTGGGGTGGCCGCTACACTTCCCAAGCCGTCTCGACCTCGCGCGAGTCACATACCGGCAGGAGCATCATCATGACCGACATCGCCATCGAGCCGCCGCGGGCCCACGCACGCATCGTGTACCTCGGGCCGGTGTCGCCTCACTGGGAGATCTACTTCGACCACGGCGACCGCACAGTGATCGAGGAGTTTCGTGCGCGGGCCCTCGCCCGCTTGGTGTTACTGCCCCGCGACGATCCGCAGTTCCGCCGCAACCGCGAGCGCATCGTGCGCGACGCCGAGCGCGAGCGCATCAGCCTCGAATGGGATCTCGGTCTCGGCGTCGCCGAGGGCTGACGGGGTACTCGGCGCCCATTTGCTGGGCGTTCATTCGTTGTTCACCCGCTGAATCTCGCTGCGGTCGGTAATGTCGTCGCATGTCGCAGCGCCTATTGAACCGTGAGCTGAGCTGGCTCGCGTTCAATCGCCGCGTGCTCTCGCTGGCCGAAGAGGCCGGCATTCCCTTGCTGGAGCGACTGAAGTTCTGTGCGATCTGCTCGTCGAACCTCGACGAGTTCTTCCAGGTGCGGGTTGCGGCGCTCAAGGATCAGGTTGCCGCTGGTGTCACACAGCCGGCCTACGACGGTTTGTCGCCGCAGGCGCAGCTCAGCGAGATCGCGACTACGGCTGACCGTTTCGTGGTGGACCAGGAACTGGTGCTGGACCATCTGCTCGAAGAGCTCGCCGAGTACGGTGTGCAGCTCGTCGACTGGTCGTCGTTGACGCCGGCTGACCGCGTGCATTTGGTGTCGGTGTTCGAGCAGACCCTCTTCCCGGTGCTCACGCCGCTTGCCGTCGACCCAGCGCATCCGTTTCCCTACATCTCCAACCTCGCGCTCAGCCTGGCTGCAATGGTCAGCGACCCCGACACCGGCGAGCGCCGGTTCGCCCGTGTCAAAGTGCCCAGCGTGTTCCCTCGGCTGGTTGCGTTGCCCGATGGCACGCGCTTCGTACCCGTCGAGCAGATCATCGCCGCGCAACTGCACACGCTGTTCGTGGGCATGGTGGTGGAGGAGCACGCTGTGTTCCGGGTCACTCGCAACGCCGACCTCACCCTGGTGGAAGAGGAGGCCGACGACCTGCTGGCCCAGGTGGAGATGGAGCTTCGTCGGCGCCGTTTCGGGCGGGCGGTGCGGCTGGAGATCCAGCAGGGCGTGAGCGACGAGATGCTGGAACTACTGGTGCGCGAGATGGATGTGGAGATGGCCGATGTCACGGTGCACCGCAACCCGCTGGATCTCACGTGCCTCTTCCAGCTGCACGCGCTCGATCTGGCGACGCTGAAAGATCCGGCGTGGCCGCCCGTGACTGCCGGCCGCATACTGCGCGCCGAATCGCAGGACCGCAGCATCTTCTCCGTCATCCGCGAGCGAGCGCTGATGGTGCACCATCCGTACGAGAGCTTTGCCAGCAGCGTCGAGAACTTCATCGCCCAGGCTGCCGACGACCCAAGGGTGCAGAGCATCAAGATGACGCTGTACCGCGCGGGGGGCGACAGCCCGATCGCTCGCAGCCTGATGCGTGCGGCAGAACGCGGCGTGCAGGTGGCCGTACTGGTGGAGTTGAAGGCGCGGTTCGACGAAGCCACCAACGTCGGCTGGGCCAAGGCGCTCGAACGCGCCGGCGTGCACGTGGTGTACGGCTTGGTCGGTTTGAAGACCCATGCCAAGACGGTGCTGGTGGTGCGCCAAGATGACGACGGGCTGCGCCGCTACTGCCACATCGGCACTGGCAACTACAACTCGAAGACCGCCCGCCTGTATGAGGACGTCGGGTTCCTCACGTGCGATCCCGCCGTGGGTGCCGATGTCACTCAGTTGTTCAACCACCTGACGGGGTACAGCCGGGCGGAGGAGTTCCAGTCACTGCTGGTGGCGCCACGCGATCTGCGCAACCAGTTGGTCGATCTCATCGAGCACGAGATTTCCTTCGGCGCCGAGGGTCGCATCACGGCCAAGATGAACTCGATCGCCGACCCCGAGATGATCGACGCGCTGTACCGGGCCAGTGAGGCGGGCGTGCAGATCGATCTGCTGGTACGCGGTCTGTGCTGTTTGCGCCCAGGCGTGCCGGGCCTCAGCGACAACATCAGAGTGCGGTGCATCCTCGGCCGTTACCTCGAGCACTCGCGCGTGGTGCGCTACGAGCACGGCGAGGGCGACAGCCCGCTCTTCCTCATCGGCAGCGCCGATTGGATGGGTCGCAACCTCGATGGTCGTGTGGAGGTACTGGTGCCGGTCACGCACCCCAAGCACCGCGACTGGCTCGACCAGGTCTTCTCGTTCGATCTTGCCGATGACATCGTGCGCCACGAGCTCGACGCCGAGGGCATCTGGCATCGGCGCGGCCCGGCCGCGTTCGACGAGGGTGACGCGCAGGAACGCTTCTATCGCTGGGTGACGGACCGCCAAAAAGCCTGATTCGCCAGGACTTGGTGTTCCGTACACCTCCTGTTCACCTCTGCGCGGGGAGCGTGTCACCTCGGTTCCCTACGGTTCGGGCGGTTGATACCCCCACCACAGGAGAACGTCACGTGAACACATCGAAACGGCGACTCGTACTCGCCGGCATCATTTCCTTCTCGCTCATTGCCGCAGCCTGCGGCGACGACAAGAGCACGACGACAGACGCACCCGCCACGACCGTTGCTCCGACCGAGTCATCGGAGGCCGGGGCCACCGTGCCGACGGCCGATCTGGGCGGCGAGATCTCCATCGATGGCTCCAGCACCGTGGCACCGCTCATGAGGCTCACCGCCGAGGACTTCCAGAACGCCAATGGCGGCGTCACCGTCGCTGTCGGGACCTCGGGTACCGGCGGCGGTTTCGAGAAGTTCTGCGCGGGTGAGACCGACATCTCGAACGCCTCCCGCCCGATCAAGGACGAGGAAGCTGCCGCATGTGCAGCCGCTGGCGTCGAGTTCGTCGAAGTGCTCGTCGCCAACGACGCACTGTCGATCGTGGTCAACCCGGAGAACGACTGGGCCAGCTGTCTCACCGTTGAGCAGTTGAACGTCATGTGGGCGCCCGAGTCCGAAGACACCATCAACAACTGGAACCAGATCGACCCGTCGTTCCCCGATCAGGCATTGACGCTCTTCGGCGCCGGTACCGACAGCGGTACGTTCGACTACTTCACCAAGGCGATCAACGGTGAAGAGGGTGCAAGCCGCACCGACTACAACCCCACCGAGGACGACAACGTGACCGTGACGGGCGTGAACGGCGACAAGGGTGCGCTGGGCTACTTCGGCTTCAGTTACTTGGAGGAGAACCTCGACAGCGTGAAGCCCATTGCCATCGATGGCGGCGGCGGTTGCGTCGAGCCCTCGGCCGAGAGCGTGCAGGCGGGCGACTACGTGCCGCTGGCCCGCCCACTGTTCATCTACATCGCTGCCGAGGCTGCAGCCCGGCCGGAGGTGAAGGCGTTCGTGAAGTTCTTCGTCGACGACCAGGACGCCATCGTCACCGAGGCACTCTTCGTGCCGCTCGATGACGGTCAGAAGGCAGAGCAGACGACACAGCTCGCCGCCGTGCTCGCCAGCTGATCGACCCGTGTCTGCCGATCGAGTACAACAGACACTGTGACTCTTCCCCTCACCCGCAATGAGGCGCCCGTGAGCCTTCGTGCCACGGGCGCCCTGCGGCGCCGGAACTACACCGAGCGCTTGGCTCGCGTGCTGTTGCTGGGCGCTGCGTCGATCAGCGTCGTCACCACCGGACTGATCATGTTCTCGCTGCTCGAACCGACCATCGAGTTCTTCGGTACGGTCTCCTTCCAGGAGTTCTTCACCACCACGAGGTGGGCGCCGCTCTTCAAGCCGGCCGGGTTCGGCGTCTGGCCGATCGTCGTCGGCACGCTGTGGGTGGCGCTGATCGCGATCATCGTGGCCGTGCCGACCGGATTGGGTGCCGCCTTCTACCTCAGTGAGTACGCCCGCCCGCGGGTGCGAAAGGTCGTCAAACCGATCCTCGAGTTGTTGGCAGGTGTGCCAACCATTGTGTTCGGCTTCTTCGCTCTCACGTTCATCAACCCGGAACTGGTCGCACGTTTCTGGCCGTTCGGCGTGACGAACAACAACTTCAGTGCGCTCGGCGCTGGAATCGTGACGGGCATCATGATCATCCCGATCGTTGCCTCGCTCAGCGAAGATGCGATGTCGTCCGTCCCCGATTCGCTGCGCCATGGCGCATTGGCGCTCGGAAGCTCGAAGCGCGAGGTGTGCACCAAGGTTGTGTTCCCTGCCGCGATCTCCGGAATCGTGGCTGCGGTGGTTCTCGCTGCCTCGAGGGCCGTCGGGGAGACGATGATCGCAGTGCTGGCATCCGGGTCGCGGGCGAATCTCAGCAAGAACCCCGCCGAACCGATGCAGACGATGGCGGGATTCATCGCCCAGGCGGGCAGTGGCGACGTACCCACCGGGTCGATCGAGTTCAAGACGATCTTCGCCGTTGGCGCCACCCTGTTCGTCATAACGTTTGTCCTCAACATGGTCAGCATCCGCCTCGTGCGCCGGTTCCGGCAGGTGTACGAATGAGTGCCACCGCTGTTGACGAACGTGCCCCCCAGATCGATCTGACGTCGCACGTGGCAGCGCCGAAGCGAATCTTCGACGGCACGTTTCGTGTCCTGCTCTACGCCGCCATCGGAATTGCGCTTGGTGCGTTGGCACTGTTGCTGTGGCGTACCTGGCTCGATGGCAGGGGTGCCATCGGCTGGAACATCGTCGCGAACCAGCCCAGCGAACGGCCGAAACGG
>JANONE010000140.1:0-2645 GCA_031420675.1 Ilumatobacteraceae bacterium
CGCCTTCACGGGCGTCGCCGGCGAGGGCCAGGACCAGCTCGACGGCCAGGTGAAGCCGTTCCCCGAGATCGCCAAGCACTACCACGAGGCCGGTCAGGGCTGGGTGGTGTTCGCCGACGAGAACATGGGCGAGGGCTCGTCGCGCGAACACGCCGCGATGGAACCCCGCTTCCGCGGTGGCGTCGTCATCATCACGCGCAGCTTCGCTCGCATTCACGAGACCAACCTCAAGAAGCAGGGCCTGGTGCCACTCACGTTCGCCGACCCGGCCACCTACGACCTCGTCGGCGAAGACGATCGCATCAACGTGCTCGACCTCCCCCCGGTGCCGGGCAGGAACGTCCGCTGCCAGATCGTGAAGCCCGATGGCACCACCATCGACTTCGAGGGCGTGCACACGTTCAGCGACGAGCAGGTCGAATGGTTCAAGGCCGGCAGCGCCCTCAACGTCGTGCGCAAGAAGGTCGCCGAAGCGGCCAGATAGGATCCCGTGGTGGGGCGCCACGAGGGCGGCTGATTCTATCCAACCACCAAAGTCCTGTTCCATATAGGTTTCAGCGATCCTCGCTCACCCTGCATCACTCGCAGCGATAACCGGCGACGACGCTTAGAGTCCCGGGTATGGACTTGCTGGAGACGCTTCGATCCACAGGAGCGGTGCGCGGCTTCACCACCGACCCGGTCGCCGACACCACCGTCGCATCCGTGTTGGACGCCGCCCGCTTCGCGCCGAGCGGCGGCAACAAGCAGCCGTGGCGAGTGGCAGTGGTCAAGGACTCAGCGTTGCGGCAGACGATGGCCGGGCTGATGCGACCGGTCTGGGAGGAGTACATGGGCGCCAACGCCGTTGGCCAGCGGCCGTTCGCGTTCGGTCGTTCCATCGACGCTCCCCCCGTCGCCATTCCCAACACACTGATCGACGACATCACGTCGGTCCCGGTCGTCCTCGCCGTCGCCGCCGACCTTCGCGACATTGCGATCATGGATGGCAACCTCGACCGCCCGCCGGTGGTGGGCGGCGCCAGCATCTATCCGTTCTGCTGGAGCATCCTGCTGGCCGCACGCGCCCATGGGCTGGGCGGTGTCATGACCACGTTCCTCAGCCGCGCGGAACCTGCCGCCGCGACACCGCTCGGTCTCCCCGCCGACCATGCGTTGGTGGCCACCATCTTCCTCGGCGTGCCCACGCACCAGAACACGAAGCTGCGCCGCAACCCGGTCGAGTCGTTCACCACGATCGACCGCTTCAACGGCCTGGCGTTCCCATGACCACGCTCCACCCGCTCCCACCGGTGACTGCCGATGAACGCGTTACTCTCGAGCAGTTCCTCGACTACTTCCGCTCGGTCCTTCTGCGCAAGGCCGACGGGATCGACGAAGTGCAGGCTCGCCAGCGCGTCGGTGCGAGCGCCGTCGACATGCTGGGACTGGTTCGCCACATGGCGCTCGTCGAGCAGTGGTGGTTCACGCAGGCCTTCGCCGGCAGCACCGAATCCGATTGGTGGGCCGACCCGGACGATCACGATCGCGATTGGCACCACACCAGCGACGACACGCTGGCGGTCGCGTTGGCCGCCCTCAACGGAGAGATCGCGAAGTCACGAGCCGTCGTGGCAGGCACCGAGTTCCTCGACCAGTTGACGGCCATCGACGTCGGGCCACCCGACCAACCCGACAGATACGGCCGTCGGTCGCTTCGTTGGGTGATGGTGCACATGATCGAGGAGTACGCCCGCCACTGCGGCCACGCCGACTTCTTGCGGGAAGCGATCGACGGCACCGTCGGCGACTGACGCTCGCTAGTGTCGCCGCATGCGCGTCGGTCTCCTCATCTTCCCTACGGACAGCGGCATCCAACCTGTCGAGCTCGGCCGCGAGGCAGAGGCTCGTGGGTTCGATTCAGTGTGGTTCCCCGAGCATTCGCACATTCCCGTCAGCCGGCGCACCCCATGGGGTGGGCGCGAAGGCGCTCCCCCGCTGCCCGAGGAGTACTGGCGCACCCACGACCAGTTGATCGCCCTCGCTGCCATCGCGGCGACCACCACCACGCTCAAGCTGGGCACGGGCATCACCCTCGTCGCCCAACGCGATCCCATCTGGCTGGCCAAGGAGATCGCCTCACTCGACATGATCTCCAACGGTCGTGTGCTGTTCGGTGTCGGCTACGGCTGGAACCACGAGGAGATGAAGAGCCACGGGGTCGACCCGACGACCCGACGCAGGCTGGTGCGCGAAAAGGTGCTCGCGATGAAGGAACTGTGGACCAAGGACGAAGCCGAGTTCCATGGCGAGTTCGTCAACTTCGAGAAGAGCTGGAGCTGGCCCAAACCGGTGCAGCAGCCGCACCCGCCGATCGTGATCGGCGCGTCCCCCACCGCGCTGCACTTCCGACACATCGTCGAGTACGGCGATGTATGGATGCCCATCGAGGGCCGCTTCCCCATCGACGACAAGTGGATGGAACTGCAGCAGGCAGCGACCGCCGCGGGTCGCGACCCGGCCACCTTGCAACTCGGCATCTTCGGCGCCAAGCCCGACGCCGAGCACCTCGCGCACCTGCGCGACGTCGGCGCCTCGTTCGTGGCACTCGGCCTACCCGCACTCGACCGCGATGCAGCGCTGGCAACGTTGGAGCGTTACTCCCC
>JANONE010000141.1:0-2275 GCA_031420675.1 Ilumatobacteraceae bacterium
GTCGCGGTCCGCGTCGGCACGCAGTTCGGAGGGTGCGCGGTACGCGGCCTCCACGTCGGTGCCGGCGTGGCCGCCGAAGCGGACGGTGCGCAGGTGGAGGAAGGCAGGCCGTCGCTTGATGCGCACCCACTCGCCCAACTCGGCAGTCAGCGCGAGGACGCCCTCCGGGTCGGTGCCGTCGACCGACTGGTAGCGCAGGTGTTGCCGGTTGCCGTAGGCGCTTTCGATCCAGTCGGCCGGCGTGCGCACGCTGATGCCCAGGCCGTTGTCCTCGCACACCAACAACAGGGGTAGTGGCAGGTGCTGGTGGGCACAGTGCAGCGCGGTGTTGATCGCACCGGCAGCAACCGCGTGGTTGGCCGAGGCATCGCCGAAGGAACACACCGCCAGTGCATCGACGGGCCACGGCGATGGAACCCCGAGGCGCGCGGCGCGACCGATCGCAAACGCGACACCGACCGCACGCGGCAGGTGGGAGGCGATGGTCGAGGTTTGCGGGATGATCGCAAGATCGTGGCGGCCGAACACCTTGTGCCTACCGCCGGAGATCGGTTCGTCGGTGGCGGCCACCACGCCCGCGAGGATGTCGCGCACGCCCGCTATCCCGGCACGGGCGAGGTAGAACCCACCGCTGCGATAGTGCAACAGCGCCGGGTCGGTGGTGCGCAACGCCATTGCCACCGCGGCGTTGCTCTCGTGGCCCGACGAGCCGATCGTGTAGTAGCCCTTGGCCTGGCTACGCAACCAGCGCGCTGCATGGTCGCAGTGCCGGCTGGCAAGCTGCACGTCGAACAGCCGGTCCAGATCGGCGAGCGTCGCAGGGTCGACCGGTGCTGCGTCGATGTGCGCCCGCCCCAGAGAGCAGAGCGAGTCGAAGAGTTGCGTTTCCAACGCGTTGCGTTCAGGGGTCCCCACGTGCACAGCTTGGCAGGCGCGACGCGAAGTCAGCAGATCTGGTGCCGTGCTCCACCTCAGACGTCGACGCGGTAGCGCACGATCAGGGCGTCGCCACTGGGCTGCACCACCGCGCGGTAGCGGTTGATCAGCCGGCGCATCGCGACGTTCTCGCGCAACACGTCGGCGAGGATGCGCCGCACGCCACGCTTGCGGGCCAGCACGAGCAGCGCGTCCATCAACCGCGAACCCACTCCGAGCCCTTGGTAATCGTCGATCACCGTCACCGACAACTCGGGCGGCCCCACCGTGTTGCCCATCCAGCGGGCCACCCCGATCGGCTTGCCCTCCGGGTGATCGGGCATGTCGGCAGCCGCATCGAAGGCGATGATGGCAGCGTTCACCACCCCATCGACTGTGGCAAGGCGCTCGAGCACCGCCGGCGGTAGCTCGCGCACGGCGGTGAAGAAGCGGAAGTGGCGCGACTCGGCGCCGAGCTCTTCGAACGCTTCAGCGAAGTACTTGGCGAAGTCGGCCGGTACTGCCTCGCGGGTGACTATCAGGGGCGTGTGGTCGATACCCAATGATGCCCGAACGGCACGGCCCTGTCGGTGCGACTGTTGGCACGTCGCCAGGGCCGTGCGTTCACACGGCTGGAACTACTTGTCGTCGCAGGCCCGAAGACCTGCGACGAACCTGCGTGGTCGAGACCGGCGTCGATCCGGTGACCCTACGCTTTTCAGGCGTATGCTCTGCCGACTGAGCTACTCGACCGTATTGGTTGGTCACTTTCGTGACTCACTGGATTGGCCACTTTCGTGGCATCCGAACGGGCTTGCGCCCGAGCGGTCCCGACGGGGTTCGAACCCGCGACCTCCGGCTTGACAGGCCGGCGTGAACTCCACTTCACCACGGGACCAGATGTTGCTGGCCAGCACCCCCAACGGGATTCGAACCCGTGCCGCCACCTTGAAAGGGTGGTGTCCTAGGCCACTAGACGATGGGGGCTAGGTCTGCTTCCGGTTGAGAGCGTCGAAAGATTATCAGCAGGGTGTCAGTTTTCCGCTAGGCGTTTCCACGAACTCGACCTTGGTACGGTGCCCGACGTGCGCCTCGAACTGGATCCATCGCTGAACGACGCCGACTACTCGTACGCCCACACCCTGCGCGTGCGCTTCGCCGAAACCGACGCGATGGGCATCGTGCACCACGGCCGCTACCTGCCATACCTGGAGGAAGCCCGCGTGGAATACCTGCGCCACCTCGGCCATCCGTATGTCGCGCTGCGCGCCGAGGGTGTCGACCTCACGGTGCTGGAGGTCTTCGTGCGGTATCGCCAGCCGCTGCGATTCGACGAGGTGGTGCAGGTGCACCTGCGGCT
>JANONE010000142.1:0-6882 GCA_031420675.1 Ilumatobacteraceae bacterium
GGCCCGGGTGTTGCGCGACGCGGGCTTCGACATGGACCTCGACGGCAGTGATTCGTTCAGCATCCAGTACCAGAACGCGAACAACTCGGTGCGCGTCAGCGACGAGTTCATGAACGCCGTGATCGACGACGCCGACTGGGACTACAAGGCGGTCATGGACGGGGCAACCGTGCGCACGGTCCGGGCGCGCGACCTGTGGCGCCAGATCGCCACCGCCTCGTGGGAGTGCGCCGACCCCGGCCTGCAGTTCGATACCACGATCAACAAGTGGCACACCGCCCACGCCACCGGCCGCATCAACGGCTCCAACCCGTGCTTCACGGGCGACACTCTCGTGCACACCGACAAGGGCCTGGTGTCGTTCGTCGACTTGCTCGACCGGGCCCGATCGGGCGAGGCGTTCGGCGTGTACACCCACGACATCACCAATCCCGATGGCCCCGCCGAGCGGCTCGAACTGACCCGCCCAGAGGCGATCATGGTGACGGGTGTCAACGAGATCGTGCGCCTCGAGTTCGCTAACGGTATGGAGCTGCGTTGCACGGACGGCCACCGCATCTTCACCGCAAATCGGGGCTACGTCACGGCTGCTGAGCTCACCAATGACGATCAGGTGCGCATCTTGAACCACCCATCCCCGGCCACGATGGCATCGTGGTCGCTGCCGGTGTCGGCAGATGCCGCAAGCCTTGTCTCCGGTGAAACCCTCGTCGCCGGTGCAGCCCTCGACTCCAGACTGGTTGCCGGGCTGTCGTTGCCGGAAAAATGGAGCGAGGAGCTCGGTCACTACCTCGGATGGCTCGTCGGTGACGGCTCCATCTCCGGCGATGTCGTCGCCACGGTGTACGGCAACGCAGACGACGTTGCCGACATCTTGCCGGCACACCAGGCGTTGCTCGCCGAGGCCAACCACGGCGCTGTCCCCAAGCCCTCGGAACAGGACAACGGGACCATGCAGTTGCGGGCCAGCCGTCGTGCGTTCGCCGCGCAAATGCGGGCGCTCGGTGTGAGTGACAAGCGCGCCGCCGACAAGCGGGTGCCGTGGGCGATCAACGTGGCACCGACGCCGGTGGTGGCATCGTTCCTGCGTGGCCTGTTCGACGCCGATGGTTGCGTCTACGACGGTGACAAGAGCCGCTACGTGGGTCTCGGCTCGGCGTCGAAGCAGTTGCTCCAGGGTGCGCAACGTCTGCTCTCCACGCTCGGTGTTGCCAGCTCGATCTATACCACCAGGCAAGCAAGCGACGACGTGGCGTTCGAATACACAACGGTCGCCGGCGAGGCACGCGCCTACGCCAGCTCCGCAATGTTCGATCTGCGGATCACGGCCGGCGCGATCGGCCGTTTCGCCGACGTCGTCGGCTTCAGTGTGAGCACCAAGGCAGCCAAGCTGGGCAGGCTGCTGGCCGAACACCGCCAGTACGACATCGACCAGAGCGACAACGACCAGAGCGCTACTCGCATGGTTGCCCGCACCGACGACGGTGTCGAGGTCACCTACAACCTCAGCGAGCCGCGCAACCACAGTTACGTCGCCAACGGTGTCGTCGTGCGCAACTGCTCGGAGTACATGCACCTCGACAACTCGGCGTGCAACCTGGCATCGATCAACTTACTCAAGTACCTCGACCTCGACTCGGTCGGTGACGACAGCTTCGACGTGGCCGCGTACATGCACACCGTCGAGGTCATGTTCACCGCGCAGGAGATCCTCGTCGGCCGCGCCGATTACCCGACCGAGCCGATCGGCGACACCAGCCGCAAGTTCCGCCAGCTCGGCATCGGCTACGCCAACCTCGGTGCGCTGCTGATGGCGCTCGGCCTGCCGTACGACTCGGTCGAGGGCCGGGCCTGGGCCGCGGCGCTCACGTCGCTGATGACCGGCCATGCCTATGCCACGAGCGCCCGCACCGCCAGCCGGATGGGCCCGTTCGCCGGTTTCGCCGACAACGAACAGCACATGCTCAACGTGTTGCGGATGCATCGCGACGCGTCGTACGAGATCGACGGTGTCGATGCGGTGCCGGCCGAACTGGTCGTCGCCGGCCAGCAGGCATGGGAGTGCGCAGTGCGCGACGGCGAGGAACACGGCGTCCGCAACAGCCAAGCTTCGGTCTTAGCGCCGACTGGAACTATCGGCCTCATGATGGACTGTGACACCACCGGCATCGAGCCAGACCTCGGCCTGTGCAAGATGAAAAAGCTCGTCGGTGGCGGCACGATGGTGATCGTCAACCAGACCATCCCGCGGGCGTTACGCCGCCTGGGCTACGGCCCGCAGCAGGTCGACGAGATCATCGCCTACATCGATGTCGAAAAGAGCATCCTCGGCGCGCCGCACCTCGCTGTCGAACACGTCGCCGTGTTCGCCTGCTCGATGGGCGACAACACCATCCACTACGAGGGCCATGTGCGGATGATGGGGGCCACGCAGCCGTTCCTGTCGGGGGCGATCTCCAAGACCGTGAACATGCCCGAGGAAGCCTCGATCGAAGACATCGAGGCGTTGCACATGCTCAGCTGGGAGCTCGGGCTGAAAGCCGTCGCGGTGTATCGCGACAACTGTAAGGTCGGCCAGCCGCTCAGCACCGCCAAGAAAGGCGATGCCCCCGATGTCGATGCCCCCGAGGTTGGTGCGTCGCAGGCCGTGGTTGGCGCCGACTCCCCCGAGCGGATCGTCGAGCGGATCGTCGAGCGGATCGTCCAAAAGCCGATCCGCCCGAAGCTGCCGCGCCCCCCCACGGCCAAGACGTTCGAGTTCCGAGTGGCCGACAGCAAGGGCTTCGCCAACATCGGTGAATACGCCGATGGTCGGCCCGGTGAGATCTTCCTCACCGTGTCCAACCAGGGTTCCACCCTCAGCGGGATCATGGACGCGTTCGCCAAGAGCATCAGCTACGGATTGCAGTACGGCGTGCCGATGCGGGCATTCGTCGAGGCGTTCACCAACATGCGTTTCGAGCCGGCTGGGATGACCGACGATCCCGACATCCGCTTCGCGTCGTCGATCATGGACTACCTGTTCCGCCGGCTGGCGCTCGTGTACATGACCTATGACGAGCGCGCCGAGCTCGGGATCTTCTCGGTCGACGAGCGGTTGCAGCCGACGCTGCCGGGTGTCGAGGAATCGATGGTCGTCAACGCCAACGGCAGCGAACTGGTCACCGACCCCAAGAGCGTCCCGTCGGCGTCCGATCTCGCTGCCCAGCTGGAGCGGGGTATCGCGTCGGTTGCCCCGAACAACGACGTCACCAATCCCGGCGGTGCCGTTCGTCCGGCGGCCCCCGCAGCCACGCCCACAGCGGCCAAGCCCGTAGTGCGCCACAGCGACGCACCGATGTGCATGCAGTGCGGCGTGCAGATGAACCGCGCCGGCTCCTGCCACGCCTGCCCCAGCTGCGGAAGCACCAGCGGCTGCAGCTGATGTAGACGGTCACGGAATGTCATTGGGGTTTCGTGCCCCAATGACATTCCGCCGGTCAGCAATGTCCGGATCTCGGTCACGCAATGTCGGAGCTGGAATTAGGACCGAGTCGTAGCTTCTTGGAAACCGAACCATCTCCCCATCCCGACCGCTACTCGCGGAGCCGGATTAGAATCTCCGCCACACCTCGAGGTGACCCAGATGAGGGGATGTCGTGGCGGATCAACGGGGTGATCGAGAGCAAGGTCCGGTGGGGGCCGGCGCCGTGCTCGTGGTTGACGACGACCCGATGGTCAACACACTCATGTGCGTGAGTCTGCGCGAGGCGGGATTCGACGTCGTTGCGGCCGCATCCGGCGCCGAGGCACTTGACCGCCTTGCTGAGGCCATACCGGACGTGATCGTTTCGGATGTGATGATGCCGGGGCTCAGCGGTTTCGAGCTCATCGGCCGAATCCGTTCGCAAAGCGCGCTTCGTTCGGTGCCACTTCTGTTCGTCACCACGCGCTCGGGTCAGGACGACATCGTCATGGGCCTCGGTCTGGGCGCCGACGACTACCTCGTGAAGCCGTTCGGCACGGCCGAACTGATTGCGCGCGTGCGCGCAAAGGTGGAGCGTCCCCCCTCACCGGTCGACCTGTTGCCGGTGGATCGTGCCTCTGGTGCGCTCAGGATGGAAGTCTTCGTCCGAGCGGTGGACCGTGAAGGGTCACGATCAGACACGGACTACGTCGTCGCCCACCTTCGCGTTCCGGAGCTGGCGACGGTGCGCAAGCGGTTGGGTGTGCGCTCCGAACGAGAGGCGATCCGCCAGGTCACCTCGATCTTGCAGCATTCGCTCGGTCCGGCCGATCTGGTCGCCATCGACCCGGCGGGCGGTTGGCTGCTGCTCTGCACCCCCAATGCGTCCACTCCTGAGCGCACGCTGGGCAAGTTGGCCAGGAGTGTCAACGACGTCGACGTCATGGCGGCTGGTGCGAGCTTGCGGCTCACACCGGTCATCGGTTTCGAAGTCGCCAAGGGGGCCGTCGGTTCGGCGGTGCTGATCGATCATGCGCGCCTCGCCTCCGATGCGGCGTCGATCCATCTCGATCTCCTGCCGGTGCAGTACGAAGCCGGCTTCGTCGCGGCAGCGCACGATCGTCGACGGCAATTGCGGGGCTCGTTCCCCTCGCGGCTTTGGCACCGCGTGCGCACGCCATTCCAGATCCTGTTGACCTTCGTCGTCGGTGGCGTCGTGCCGTACCTCGCGTACTGGGCGTCCGACAACGCCGGATTCGACTTGGCCGGCGTCATGTACATCGTGGTGGTCGTCGCCCTGGTGTTCACGGGCGTGCTGATCTGGCTGGAGGGGCTTTCGGCGCTTCGCCCGACCGAGCCGCCTCTCGACCCCGACCTCGAGTTTCCGACTGCTTCGGCGATCATCGCTGCGTACCTGCCGAACGAGGCTGCCACCATCGTCGAAACCATCGAGGCGTTCCTGGCTGTCGACTACCCCGGCCGGCTGCAGATCATCCTCGCCTACAACACACCGGATTCCCATCCGATGGAGGACACACTGGCGGCGATCTCGCGCATCGACCAGCGCTTCGTGGCCCTGAAGGTGAACGACAGCACGTCGAAGGCGCAGAACGTGAACGCAGCACTCGCCCACGTCGAGGGTGAGTTCGTCGGAGTGTTCGACGCGGACCATCATCCGGACCCGCAGTCGTTCACGCGCGCATGGCGATGGATCGCCTCGGATGCCGACATCGTGCAGGGTCACCCCGTCGTACGCAACGGTGACGCCTCCTGGGTCGCCCGCACCGTTGCCGTCGAGTTCGAGGCCATCTACGCCGTCAGTCATCCGGGGCGCGCTCGTCTGCACGATTTCGGGATCTTCGGGGGGTCCAACGGCTTCTGGCGCACACCGCTACTGCGCAGCATACGGATGAATGGCCGGATGCTCACCGAGGACATCGACTCGTCGCTGCGGGTCGTCGAAGAGGGGGGACGAATCGTCTCGGACCCCGGCCTGATCTCTCGCGAACTGGCCACCGCCACTTTGCGGCAGCTGTGGAACCAACGCATGCGATGGGCCCAGGGCTGGTTCCAAGTGTCGCTGGTGCACACTCGGCGGGCGTTGCGATCCCCACATCTCAGCACGCGACAGAAGCTCGGGTTCCTCCACCTCCTCGCCTGGCGTGAGATCTACCCGTGGCTCTCCTTGCAGATGTTCCCGATCGTGCTGTACTGGACCGTGGGTGTCGGTCGCCGCCTCGACTGGTTCGTGCCGATCTTCGCGCTCACGACAGTGTTCACCCTGTCGGTGGGCCCTAGCCAGACCTATTTCGCCTATCGCTTGGCCACGCCGGAGATCCGTCGTCGCCGCCGGTGGTTCGTCGTCTACCTGGTCGTCTCCAGCGTGTTCTACACCGAGTTCAAGAACCTGATCGCCCGTGTCGCCCAGGTCAAGGAGCTCATGGGCGACCGCCAATGGAAGGTCACCCCTCGCCCCGCCACCGAGCCGGAACCATGATCGAGCCGGCCACCCCGGCCGACGAGGTTCACCGCCTCGCAGCCCTGCGCGCCCTGTGCGTGTTGGACACGCCACCGGAGGAGCGCTTCGATCGGCTGACGCAACTGGCGACCCACGTTTTCGGGGTTCCGATCGCGCTGGTCAGCCTCGTCGATTCGGCTCGTCAGTGGTTCAAGTCGTGCGTGGGCATCAGCGTGTCACAGACCGAGAGATCGATCTCGTTCTGCGGCCACGCCATCAACCAGCCCGCCACGTTCGTCGTCGAGGATGCCTCCGCAGACCCTCGATTTGCCGACAATCCGCTGGTGGTCGGCGAACCCTTTGTCCGCTTCTATGCCGGCCACCCGCTGTCGACTCCCGAGGGATTTCGCATCGGCACCTTCTGCATCATGGACCACACGCCGCGGCAGCTCGACGCCCACATGCGGATGATCCTCCAAGAGTTCGCCGCACTCGCAGAGGCCGAGTTGCGGCAGCACGAGATGAACAAGGTGATCCAGAATCAGCGCGAAGCCGAGGAGCGGCTGCGAGTGGTCGGCGAGTCCGTCGCCGATGTCATCGTCGCCTTCGACCTCGACGGCCTCATCGTGTACGCCAACGGCGCCGCACGGGCCTTGTTCGGTGACGAGCCCGACGCACCGCTGATCGGCCGGCCTGTGGCGCAGGTGGTCAGCGATCGCTCCCCCGGTGAGATCTCCGAATTGATCGCACGCGCCGAGTCGGGCAACCCCAGCGAACGGTTGGAGGTGCAGGCGAGGTCCACCAGCGGAGCCGACGTGCCGCTCGACGTGACCTTTGCGCCCGCACACCTCGATGGACGGCGCGTGTACATCGCCAGTGGTCGCAACCTCACCGAGCAACGCGAGGCGCAGCGCGAGATCAACCGCATCGGTCAGCAGCGGCAACTGATTCTCGCCTCGTCCGCCGACGGCATCGTCCA
>JANONE010000143.1:0-2692 GCA_031420675.1 Ilumatobacteraceae bacterium
GGGCTTCGATGTCGTCCTTGTCGCAGGTGAGGACGGTGCCGCCGGGTTCTGCGAGGGCGACGACGATCGCGTCGACTGCTGATCCGTGTCGTGCGCGTCGGCGAAGTTCGGCCGCGCGCCGGGCTGTCTGTTCGGTTATGAGGGTTTCGATGATGCAGGTCTTGAGGAACTTGTTGGTGGTTGCATCGCGCCCGCTGTGGCCGTGCAGCGATTCGACGAGGACAACAGTCGGGGTGATCGGCGGCCAGAGACCGTCGTCGCGAAGGGCGCGGATGAGCGCGAGTGTTCGGGTGGATCGTTCGGCGAGGCGGCTGACGCCTCCGCTGTCGATGATCAGCACGGGTCAGCCGGTTTGGCGGAGTTGACGATCGCGGATGCGCCGCACGATCGCGTCGGCGCGAGATTGTTGACGTTCTGTCGGTTCGCCGACTTCTGCGGCCAGTTTGGTGAGGTAGTCGTCGGTCGCTTCGAGCACGTCGCGCCGTTCGAGCTCGGCGCGTACGGCCACCTGGAGGAGTTCGGAGGCGGGCAGATCGCGGCGTTTCAGTTCGTCGTAGAGGTCGTCTGGGAGGTACACCTGCAACCGTGGCATACGCCCAACCATACGCCTAACGGGAGGACACGGCAACCGGTTGTGAAGCCTCGAAGTCCCTCGCGGCGTCGATCCGGGCGGTAGAGATCCGGTAGAAGCAACGCCAGTCTTGAGCGTTGAAAGTGCTGTTGACCTGCGGTGTTGTGTTCTGAGGGCTGGGGTGTTCGTCCCGCCGATTTCTGTACATATCCCCTGGTCAGGGCATATGTACTCGTGGGGTATTCCTGGTTTGTGTCGCGCCTGGTAGGTGCGCACGAATCGGAACTTTCTCGATCCGTTGATTCCGTCACATATGCCCTGAACAGGACATATGTGCCGAGATCTGCGTGGAGCTGGGGGAGTCTTTCTCGATCCGTTGATTCCGTCACATATGCCCTGAACAGGACATATGTGCCGAGATCTGCGTGGAGCTGGGGGAGTCGAACCTCCTTGAGCTTTCAGGCGGAGATGCTGGTCAGAGATGTTCTCCCAGCTCAGCCAATGTTTTTGAGTGACCGTTGTTGACCGCAAGTGACCGTTGTTGACCTATGTGACACGCCCTTTTCACGCCCCGCCCGCCCTTTTGCCGCCCTTGTGTGGCGTGCGTTGAATGGGGTCTGTCCACGGGTCATGACACACCAGTTTCGACCGGTGTGAGCGGCTGGTAGCTCACGCCGATGGGCGGGCCGGGCGGGTAGTCGTATGACTCATCCGGCTCGAAAAAGTCGCCGGGGGCGAGGTTGGCGACGAGGATCGCCAAGTTGTCTCCGTCCGAGCGGAGGCTTGGAATCACGAGCGCTCCGCATCCCAGCCAGCTGGCGGCAGCACCGATCATCTGGCACTGCTCGGCGTCGTCAAGGTCGAACTCGTACGCGAATGCCGAACCCCAGGGGTGCGGCCGAAGGTCGGCCACACGCGAGATCTGTGTCCGAACGGGATAGGTCAATCGTTGGCGCTTGATCGGCACCGGCTGGGCGGCAAGGAGGTTGTCGATTTCGCAAGCGGCCGTGAGCGGGTCGAGCGAGCAGTACAGGGTCTCGACGCCGGACGGGTTCCATCGGCCGCCACGAAGGTTCGATCGGGTCACCGAGGAGGGCGCAAGAACCTGGCGCCAGACGGTGCCTGACACGCGCCCGACAACGCAGCCCTCCAGTGCGTCGAGGAGATCCGGATCATACGGGGGCATTGAGGCGCGTGGCTCAGATGTAGGCGGCTGAGTCGAGCTGGTCGATGAGCTTGAGTACTTCGTCGGTTCTCTGTTCGACGATGAGATCGGCTGGTCGGGCGCCTCCAAGCAGGCGATGCGGGCTGAACAGCCACAACTTCGCTTCGTCGGCCGAGTAGTAATCGGCCAACTGCGAGACCAGCCACTCCAAGGTGAGCAGGCGGTCCAGCAGACGAGGCTGCGGCGCGGCTTGGCCAGTTCTCCAACGAGAGACCGTTTGGGGGGTGGTCGCGAGCAGTTGGGCGATGTCCCTGCCGGAGATGCCGCCGTGTTCTTGGATGGAGTCGAGTCGGCTAGCGAGTGCGTTCGTCATCGAATGTTCCTCTCCGTGCGGCAATCGGGCCTCATGTCCCGCTGGAGTGCAACTCCGGCCGCTTGCCATCGACGTTAACACCTTGATCCACACAAAGATATACAGAAACATAAACAAACACGTCCACGTGGTGACGTGCTGCGACCTGTTCACGATGGTCGTCGCCGAGGGTTGAGTTCATCATGTCCCTTCGCTCTCGTCGGGCTCGGGCTGGCCGCTGACTTCGGCGCGGCTGCGTTCGAGGAGGTCGCGACCGGAGTCGACGTCGGCGTTGCACACGGCGGCAAGCGTTCACCACCGCTGTGCGCATGTAGGCATCGGCGTTGGTGACGCCGGCCCACTTGGGGTACCCCTGGCGAACGCATCTTGGACGGCTTCTTCGGCGTGTTCGGTGGTGTCGACGAGGAGGTACGCCAACCACACTAGGCGCGGGTACAGCCGTCGGTAGGCAGCTTCGATGTTCTCCGTCACTGGCCTGACAGCGACGCTCGTCGCCAACTCGACCAGCAGATCAGGGACCAAGGAAGCGGATCGCCCGCGGACTCCCGCGAGAACAGGCAGGTGAACGCGCGGTGGGTGGCTC
>JANONE010000144.1:0-1818 GCA_031420675.1 Ilumatobacteraceae bacterium
AACAAACTCTAACACTGTGTAACATACACGGGGGGCGCCGGCGGCGGCCGGCGCCCCCGTTCGCATCCTCCTGTGCCGGCGAACGTGCAGATCAGATCAGCAGTTGCACAAGGATCAGCTTGAGGATCATCGCCAGCGGCAGGACCAACGCGTAGCCGGCATCGACTCGTTCGTCGCCCTTGGTGGTCTCTGCTGCGTATGCGTGCACCGCGGGCTGCGTCTCGACGCCGGCGATCTGACCGGCCGCGGACACCGGGTCGCTGCGCAGGATACGCATCAGCACCGTCGTCGCCAGCGCAATCACGCTGGTGACGATCAAGGCTGCAACTGCCAACCGGGCGCCCACAGCCGTACCCGCGGCAGCAGCGAACGTGGCGCCGGAACGGATGCCCACCGACCCGAGGAAGATGAGGATGCCGAGTTGTCGCAAGGTCAGGTTGGCTGCGTGCGGCACCTGCCACGTGATGCGGCCGGTGCGCGAGAGCGTGCCCAACACGAGGCCGGCGAGCAGCGGCCCACCGCCCACGCCGAGCTCCACCGAGCCGCCGCCGGGTAGCGGTATCGCGATCAGGCCGATCAGCAGCCCGATGGACATACCGATAGCGAAGCCCATCGCATCCACCTCGCCCAGGCTGCGGTCGGAGTCGCCCAGCAGTGTGGCCACCAGTGGCAGGCGTGCCGCCGGCCCCACGACGCGCAGCCGGTCGCCGAGGCGGATGATGAAGTCGTGGTCGGCCACGACATCGGCATCACCGCGCCGAACCCGCGTGACCGTGGCGCCGAATCGGCCCTCCAGATCGAGGTCGCCCAACCTGATGCCTGCCAACGCACGATTGGACAGCGAGATGCGACGGAAGTCGAACGATGTCCGATCGAGTGCGAGATGTCGGTTGCTGCGCTCACCCGCCCATTCGATGAACTGATCGACCACGTCGGGGGCGCCGATCACCACGCAAAGATCCCCCGGGGACAGACGCACATCAGTGGTTGCGAGTTCCACCAGACCGTCGTGCTCGTAGCGGGAGAAGGCAAGCCGCGCGTCGCGCCATTGACGCAGGTCGCCGAGCGGCGGCATGTCGGCGCGGCGCACGAGCACCGTTGCACTGGTGGCGGCTAGCGTCGCACGTTGTGCGGCTGGGCCGGCGGCCCGTGTCGCCCGAGCAGCTCGACGCAGGGAAAGATGCGCCGCGATCAACATCGCGATCACACCGAACGGGTAGGCCAATGAGTAGCCGACCACGGGGTCGGTCACCGTGCCGTCGGCGATCTTGGGTGCCAGCGCTTCGATCGCGGCAGACAGGGCCGGAGTGTTGGTGAGCGAGCCGGCGAACAACCCGGCTCGCGCGCCGGCATCGAAATCGAGCCCAGCGGCCAATGCGGCGACACCCGCAGCGACCAGGCCCAACAGCACCGTTACACCGATGAGCACGCGAGCGCCGCCGCGACGTAATTCTGCGAGGAAAGACGGGCCGGAGGCGAGCCCGACGGTATAGATGAACAGTGCCAGTCCGATCTGGGAGACCACCAGCGGCGTGTTGGCCAATCGTTCATCGAACGCCGAGAACGCAAGGCCGACGAAGAGCGCCGCCGCTGGACCCAGGGCGACGCCTTTCACCCGCACGCTGCCGAGTGCCCCTCCGACCCCGATGACGATGAAGAGCAGCAGGACCGGGTTGTCGATCAGCAATCGCACACATCGGTTCTACCATCAGCCAGTGCAGGCGCGCCT
Source organism: Ilumatobacteraceae bacterium (assembly GCA_031420675.1). GTDB lineage: Bacteria > Actinomycetota > Acidimicrobiia > Acidimicrobiales > Ilumatobacteraceae > UBA668. The sequence continues at coordinate 1,730 of JANONE010000144.1, forward strand.
TTATGCCGGCAGGGCAGCGGCGAGTACGACTTGCAACAGCACGTTGGCTCCGGCGGCGATGTCGACGGGTGTGGTGTATTCGGCGATGT
>JANONE010000145.1:0-9806 GCA_031420675.1 Ilumatobacteraceae bacterium
CGGCGGGGATCCGCAGCCCGGCATCGGCCAGCACGATGAGATCGCCGTGTCCGACCGCAGCGATCAGATCGAGAAGTCCCGGATGGATGACACCAGACGTCTTCATGTGACCTCCACTTCACGGACTCATCGCCTTGCACAAATGTGGTGAGGTTGGACAAATGCTCAGATTTAGAGAATACTCGCGCTTGTGGACGAGCACAACTCCCGTCGGGAGCAGACGATCCGGGCCGCGTGGTTGTATCACGAGCGCGGCCTTAACCAGCAGGCGGTGGCCGATCGCATCGGTGTGTCACGGTCGACGGTGAGCCGGCTGCTCGCCGACGCGGAGCGCGACGGCATCGTCCGGGTGACGGTGACGGTGCCGGTTCCCGAGACTGCCAACATCGCCGAGCGGCTGATCGAGAAGTACGACCTCGCTGGTGCCACGGTCGAGCTCACACTCGACGGCGAATCACCACGCGAAGCAGCGGCTGCAGCGATGGCCCGCCGGCTCGAGCACATCGTCGCCAACGGCTCGTGCACGATCGCAGCCGGCTGGGGCCGCACCCTCGGTGCCGCCGCCAAACGTGCACGCACGATGCACACCTCCGGTGTCACCATCGTCGACGCGTTCGGCCACACGACCGCCGACCAGATCGCCCCTGCTGTCGAGGTGAGCAACACCCTCGGCTTCAAGTTCGGCGCCAAGGTGACGCACATCCCGTCGCCAGGGTTCGCCGCCACAAGCGATATCGCCACCAACTTCTTCGAATCCGAATCGGTGGCCACTGCACTGGAACGGGCGTGCAATGCCGACGTGGTCATGGTGGCGATCGGCGTCGTCGGTGTCGAATCGCTCCTCGTCCAGGCGGGCTACCTCGACGAGGAGGCCATGAGCGATGTCGTCGCCGCAGGGGCGGTCGGTGAGGTGTTCGGCCGCTATTTCGACGCACACGGCAAGGCTGTGATGCCCGCGGCGCTGCACCCGGTGGCCTTGACGCTCGACGACCTACGGAGCTGCAAGCTCGTGATCGCCGCCGTCGGCGGTGCCGAGAAGGCCGACGCGGTGAAGGGTGCGATCGCAGCTGGCATCATCGACGAGCTGGCGGTCGACGACACCCTCGCGCTGGCGCTGCTCGCCTGACTGGCGGGACTCGCCGAGACTCAGTCGCCGATTGCGGCGCGGAACCGTGCCGCAGTCTCTCTGAGGTTCTCGCCACGGTGCAGGTCGCCTCCGATCAGCAGAGCCACATCGTTGCCGTAGAACTCAATGATCTCACCGACCCGATCAAGCGTCATGCCGCCCCCCGGGGCAGGGAACGCAGGAGCCAGATCTCCGAGCGGAGCTTCCAGATCGCCGGCCACCTCACGACATTGCTCGCGGGTGAAGCTGAACCGGCCGCCATAGTTCGGATAGATGGACAAATCGGCGCCGGCCAGGCGCATCAACGTGCCGTATATCTTGCCGTGGGCGATGCCGGCCGTCGGCGACGCAGAGAACGACCCGAGAAACGCCGGGTGCGCCATGATCGGCACGTCGACGGTGGCCGCGACGTGACGCATCTGGTCGAACCCGGTGATGCCGGGCAGCACGAGCAGGCCGCCCGCCCCGGCTTCGATCGCCGCCTCCACACGGGCGTCGAGCTGGTCGTACGGAGCGTTCACGCTGGGCATGTACACCGCCCGGTTCCCTGTCGCCGCGTTCGCTTCGTTCACTGCGTCGGCGCAGCGTTTGATGCGCTCGAGGAACGGCGCGAACTCCTGATTAGCGAGGCTGTGGTCGTCCTTGATGATGTCGATGCCGCCGATCACGAGGTCGCGGGCGTAGGCGGCCAGCCGTTCGGCGGAGAGCCCCATCGGCTTGAGCGCCGTCGCCAGCAATGGACGCGTCGGCGCCTCGAACAACTCGCGTAATCCGGCGACACCGAAGCTCGGACCGGGGAAATGCGCCAGGAGCGAGTCGGGGAGCTCGAAGTCGATCAACCGGATGCCGGGCAGGATCGAACTGTTACCCCACAAAACGTTCATCAACTGGGGCAACTCGTAGCCGGTCGTCTCCACCGCGTAGCTGATGACCGCGTGAGCCAAATCATCACGGACCACCTCGATCGCCTCGATGCGGCCCACGATTTCGCGCTGGATGTCGTCATCGGGAACCAGATCTGCCGGAAACTCGATCGTCTGCTCGACACGCAACGCGTTGGCGCGCGCCTCGGCGTCGGCGACCGGACCGTGGAACTCATAGGTCGCCTTCAGTCGATCGCCGCTGACGGTCAGTGTCGTGGGCTCGATCATCAGAGTGCCTCGGCCTTCGCCAAGCTGTGCACCGCCTCGATGCGAATGCTCTCGAGGTCGGCAGCCTCGATACCGGTCGAACGACCGAGCAGTTGCTCGATGCAGCGCACCAGCGCCAGCGCGTCGAGCCCGTACTCTTTCATCAAGAACTGGCGGCTCGCGCCGTGGGCGTAGGTGTCTCGCAGCCCAAGCCGGACGAGGCGGATCCCGACACCGTTCTCGGCCATCACCTCGGCGACCGCCGAGCCCAGCCCTCCGATGATCGTGTGGTTCTCCAGCGTCACCACTCCGTGCTTGGCCCGTTTGATCGATTCGAGGATCAGTGGATCGTTGAATGGCTTGTGCGTGGAGACGTGGACGTGGGTGATCTCTACCCCACGGGCGGTGAGTGGGGCGGTCGCCCGCATCGCCTCCTCGGTCGTGATGCCGGCGGTGAAGACGGTCACGTCGTTGCCCTCACTCAGGATTCGAACCTGATCGAGCCGCATCGGCTCGTCAGCAGGGAACAGCCGTGGCACTTCGCCGCGCAACATCCGAATGTAAACCGGTCCGTCGACTGCGTGGGCGACGTCGAGCACACTCTCCACCTCGGTAGCATCACCGGTCTCGAGGATAGTCATGTTGGGGGTTGCGCGCATGATCGATATGTCTTCGATCGCCTGGTGAGTGACGCCTCCTGGCGTCATGAGCCCCGGCAGGAAACCGACAAACCGAACCGGCAGGTTCGGGTAGGCGATCGACATCGCCAACTGGTCGTACGGACGCCGGTAGATGAACACGGCGAATGTATGGATCCACGGCTGGAACCCCTCTCGCGCCATCCCGGCCGCGAACCCCATCATGTTCTGCTCGGCCATCTTCATCGAGAAGAAGCGGTCGGGGTACGTGTCGGCCCACAGGCCGACCTCGCAGGAGTTGGTGAGGTCGCCGGTCAATACGACGACCTCGGGCTTGTCCCGACTCCAATCGATGAAATTCTGGACGTGTGGGCGCACCACGATTTCCATCGTCAACTCACCATCTCTTGGTAGGCAGCTTCGTATCGTCCGCGTTCCTCGTTGGAGGTGAACCGCAGGTAGTGGAGGGCCGGCGCCCGCTCGGCGAAGAGGGGGAGCCCCGCTACCGGGTTGGTCTTGGCGACCACGAAATGCGGCAAGCCGGTGTCACGGGTCATTGCCTCATCAAGGGCGCCGAGATCGTGGCCATCGACCTCGACCGAACTGGCACCGAACGCTGCGATGCGGGTGGCCAGCGACGCGGCGTTGTTCACTACATCGAGCACTCCATCGCATTGCTGGCCGTTGGCGTCGATGATAACGCGCACGTTGTCGAGCTCGAGACGCGCCAGCGATTCGATCGCCTCCCAGGTCTGTCCTTCCTGGAACTCGCCATCGGACATCATCACCCAGACGCTGCCGATGTCGCCGCGACGCTTGCGGGCGATCGCGATGCCCCCTGCCTGGCTGAGGGCCTGGCCGAGCGAACCGGTGGTCGTCTCGACCCCCGGTGAGTGCTCGGCCCCGATCATCTCGACGGTGCTGCCGTCCTCGTTGAAACGGTCAAGCCCGTTCTCGGCGAGGCGTCCGACCTCGATCAGCGCCGCGTACAGCACGAGTGCGTAGTGCGCCGGCGAGAAGAGGAACCGGTCGTACTCAGGCGCCTTTGGGCCGTTGTAGTCAGCGCCGCTGAAGAACGGAACGCCGGGGCCAGGGACACCCAGGAAGTCCCGAGGTTCGAGCGGGCCCCCACTCGGCCCCAGGCGCAACACCCGGGCATAGAGCATGGCGAAGATCTCGGCCGACGAGCACGCCTGGCTCATGTAGCCGCCGTCGTTCTTCAGCACGTGTTCCAGGACCCGGCGACGGATGCCATCGGCAACCGTTTGGGTCGAATTTGTCCAACTGTTCATCGGTTGTCTCCCAACTCGAACGCGGCTCGAATTGATGGTCCATACGGGGGCTTGAGCACCCCGACCTCGGTGATGATCGCAGTGATCAGCTCGGCGGGCGTGACGTCGAACGCCGGGTTCCACACAGCGATGTCGGCCGGAGCGGTCGGCTCCGAACGCCACCATCGCATCTCGTCAGCGGGGCGTTCCTCGATTACGATCTCGGCGCCTGACGCGATCGACGTATCGAACGTGGACAGCGGGGCAACCACGTAGAACGGGATCCCTGCGTACTTGGCGCTGACTGCGTGTGTGTAGGTCCCGATCTTGTTGGCGGTGTCTCCGTTGGCAGCGATCCGATCAGCACCCACGACGACTGCCTCGACGCGACCCTGTGCCATCGCCATCGAGCTGGCGCTGTCGGGCATCAACGTCACGTCGATCCCGGCGTCTTGCAGCTCCCAGGAGGTGAGCCGTGCGCCCTGGAGCAAGGGACGAGTCTCCGACGAGTAGACGGTGACCGGCTCACCCGCAGCCGCCTTGGCGTAGATGACACCGAGTGCCGTTCCCCAGCCCGCCGTCGCCAGACGGCCGGTGTTGCAGTGGGTCAGGATCCTCGTCATGCCGGCGAGCTCGTCGAGTCCGAACAGGCCCATGCGGGTGCACGCGGCGCGGTCTTCATTCAGGATGTGGTGTGCCTCGGCGAGCGCCAGCTCACGGATGGCTGGCACGTCGAGGCCACCGGCCGCTGCGTCGCGAACCCGCCGTACGGCCCAGCTGAGATTGACCGCCGTCGGGCGGGCGTTGCCGATCGTTTCGACCAACTCGTCGAGCACGGCGGCAGCGGCCGCCGTTGACGTCGGAGCACGCTCGTCCAGGCCGACGACCATACCGTAGGCGCCGCACTCACCGATCGCCGGGGCGCCGCGTACGGCGAGGCGGGAGATCACGTCGACGACTGCGTCGACCGTGTGGAGCTCGACGACATCAAGCACCGTCGGGAGCTTCGTCTGTTCGATGATCTCGATGTGGTCGTCCACCCATGCGACCGAAGGCCGCAGCGTGGCAAGGAAGTCGTCAGCGAGCGAGAGGTCGGGCATCACTGGAGGAGGTCCGCCCGCACCGTGTCGAACACAGCATTGGCTTCGGCAGCTGTTTTCAGGGCGACGCGCTCACGGATCCAGGTGCTGGCGGTCCGCAGCACCATCTTGGCCGCCTTGACGTGTTCCTCATGGGGCAAGTTTTGAATATCGGTGACCTTGGCGAGCCCTATGATCCGCCGGTTGGCCTTGCAGCCGCCGAACCCGATCATGTCGATCTCCACCTTGGCCAGCCAGGCATCGAGGAAGCCATACGTCCAGGTGGGGTCGAGCCGCTCGGCCCACAACCGGCGCGTCTCGCCAGCGAACGCATCCCACAGATCGAGGCCGGCGTCGGCAAGCCCTTGCTGGAACTCGGCTGGGCGATCGAGCACCGCGGCGCGGGCGCGAGCAGCGAGATAGTTGCCGAACAACGCGCCCAGATCGAAACCGACCGGGCCGTAGTAGCAGAACTCGGGATCGATGACCCGACACTCCGGGCCACTGTCGCCGTTGCGAACCATCACCGAGCCGGTGTGCAGATCGCCGTGGACCAGCGATTCAGCAGCGGTCATGAACGTGTACTTCATCATCCCCACCTGTGCACGCAACGTCTCGTCGGCGCGCATCGCTTCGATCTCGGGGAGTAGCTCGTCGACGAAACTGTTGTTGTCGGCGATGATGTACGGCTCGGTGAACACGAGATCCTCGGTGATCTTGCACAGCTCGGGATTGATCGCCTCGGCGACCTTCTGCTTGATCTCGCCCTGGTCGGTGGCGAACAGCGACGTGTGGAACGCCACGCGCGCCACGTAGCGACCCAACTGTGCAGGGACGCCGGGATAGGCGTGCCCCTTGTTGAGCTCGGCGCGGTACATGCCCCAGCCCATGAGATACTCCATTGCGAGGACATGGCCTTCGGGGTCGACGCCGTAAAGCGCGGGCACCTGTTGCGGGGCGAACGCAGCCCCGGCCGCGAGACCACGCGCCTCGGCCATGATCCGCTCGGGGGTGAGGGGCCAGCTCTCGCCGACCAGACGGACGTAGGGCAACGACTGCTTGAGACAGATGCCCTTGCCGTCGGCGTCCTTGCAGACGAACACCAGGTTCAAGTTGCCGTCGCCGACCTCGGCAACCTCGAGCGTCTTCGTGTCGACGATTCCCGCCAGGTAGGGGGTCCGTTCGATGTACGCCGGGACCGTGTCCGGCGTGAGGATCTCGTACTCGGCAGGCATGATCATGTCTCCTTGCTGCTGCTCGGTGTGCTCGCCGTTGCTACCTGCGGGCCGAATCGGATTGTGGGTCGAGCGCATGCGCGCCCAGCGGGGTGATCGTGACGTCCATCCACGGGAAGAGCGGCAACGAGCTGATCAGCTCGTGCAGCTCGTCGGCACTCTCGACTTCATACAGTGCCATGACCGCCCGGCGGCCCGGGAGCCGCCAGATGCGGAGCATCTTGCCCGCATCGACCAACTCCTGACCGCGGACCTTTTCGGCGGCCTTTACTTCTGCCAGCCGCTCCGGGTCCATGTCGGGCGAGATGTTCTGTTCGATGCGGGCAAGAAATTCCATGGGTCAGCCCTTCGGTTTCGGAGCGACCAGAGCGTTCGCCTCGTCGGCCGACGCTCCCTCGTGGATGACGGCTCGCAGGCCCTTGGCGACGCCGACGGGGTCGTAGTGCTGCCAGATATTGCGGCCGAGATTGACTCCGATCGCGCCCCGGTCGAGGCCGTCGCGGACGAACGCGAAGACCTCGCGGGCGTCATCGGTTTTCGGGCCGCCGGCGATCACGACGGGAGCCGGGCACGACTCGGTGACCTTCTCGAAGTCCTCGCACCAGTAGGTCTTGACGACCCGGGCGCCGAGTTCAGCCGCGATTCGGCAACTGAGCGCTAGATATCGGGCGTCGCGCTTTTCGAGTTCCTTGCCGACGGCGGTGACGGCCATCACCGGGATGCCGTAGCGCTCGTACTGATTGACCGCAGTCGCCAGGTTGGTGAGCGTCTCCTTCTCGTACTCCGAACCGACGAACACCGACACGCCGACCGCCTGGACGCCCAGGCGGATCGCCTCTTCGGGGTCAACGACGAGTGTCTCGTTCTCGAGCGTCGGGCCGACGATGCTATTGCCGCCGCTGATGCGCAAGATCACGTTCGGCTTGGTGGATGCCGGTATCGAGTTGCGCAGCACGCCGCGGGTGACAAACAGCGCGTCAGCGATGGGGGTCAACTCTTTCACCGTCTCGCCCGGATTCTCCAGCATCCGTGTCGGTCCAAGGAAGTAACCGTGGTCGATGGCCAAGAAGAAGGCCTTGCCGGTCTCCGGTGGGATGATCTGCGCCATTCGGCGTTCCATGCCCCAGTCCATTTTCTTTGCTCCATTCCCCCGCTCGGGGGTTGTTGTCGGTACCTCGCCGCGGCATCTGGGATGCCGCCACAGGACTCGGTCGGTCAAATGACTCGTTCGTTGCCGCCGTCGATCGGTATGTGGGCGCCCGTGATCGCGGCGAACACGCTGCTGAGTGTGGTTGCCACAACCTCGCCGACGGCCGCGCTGGTGATCTCGACGCCCAAGAGGTTGCGGCGTTTGTACTCCTCGATCGACAACCCGTACCGCTTGGCACGCTCGGCCAGGAGCTCAGGGGTCCACAGCGCGGTATCGAACACAGCATCGGGATGGACCGAGTTGACCCGAATTCCGTCGGGCGCCCACTCCAATGCAGCGACGCGGGCGATCTGGTTCGCTGCTGCCTTGGACGCCGAGTAGGCGCTCGCCCCGCGACCGGGCGCTCGGACGTTCTTCGAACCGATCACCGTCAGGCGACCACCGTTCGGGGCAAGCAGGAGCAAGGGATGCACGAGTGCCAGCAACTGGATCAGCCCATCCACGTTGACCGACATCGCCGTGTGCCAGGCCATCGGGTCGTGGGCAGAGATCGGCGACGATTCGGGGAACAGGCCAGCCGCTGCCACGACCATATCGACACCGCCGAACCGCTCGACGCCGCGGTCGAGCGCGGAGGCAGTCGCGGCCAGTGAGGACAAGTCACATGCCACACCGAGATAGGCGACGTGGTCGGTCATCTCCGTGACAGCCGGGTTGATGTCGAGACCGATCACTGCTGCACCGCGGTTCAGCAAGGCGAGCGCGCAGGCGCGGCCGATTCCGGAATTGGCGCCGGTGACGACCGCCACCTCGCCCATGAACTCTGCGTCGCTCGCCGCCCGCTCAAGCTTGAGTTGCTCGAGCTCCCAGTACTCGACATCGAAGATGTCACTCGCCGGGAGGCAGCGGTACCCACCAAGGCCCTCGGCCTGTTCGATGACGTCGATGATCTGAAGATAGGTGTCGCCAGCCACCATGTCGGACGTTGCGTCACGACCGGCGGTGATCAAGCCCAACTCGGGATCGAGGATCACCCGCGGGGCCGGGTCGAGCATCCTCAGAGGACGCCCCATCACATGCTGGCCGAAGTAGGCGCGGTAGGCATCGGCGTACGCCGCCACGTCGCTTCCGATAAGTGGCACCCGTTTGGTCCAGATGACCTGATCCGGGGTGGCGACGCCCTGCTGGCTGACCTCGGCGAGGTCCGGTCGTTGCGAGAACGCCCAGCTGGCAGGGTCGGAGTGACGATGCACGATGCACGGCCGGCCCGCCGCGTTCGAGATCGCCGCCCGCAGCTCGGCGATCCGCACACGGTCGGGCGGTGGGGGGTCATGGGCCGGCGTTGGAGAGTCGCCGCCGGTCGAGTTCGTAGCCAGGTACTGCTCGGCGGCACCCACCAGTTCGATCATCCGCGAGTAGGCCTGGTGTGGCGTGTCGCCGAATGTGAAGAGACCGTGGTTGAGCAGGACGACGCCGACGGTCGTGTCGGATACCTCGGCTCGGAACACATCCGCCGTCAGCCTGGCGGCTCGGAAACCCGGCATCGCGTACGGGACAACCACGACGCTGTCGCCGTACAGCTGGCGAATCTTCGCCTCGCCGTCGTCGGTGTTGGAGATGGCCAACAGCGAGTTCGGATGGGCGTGGAACACCGCCGGCGCCGGAAGGAATGCGTGGATGATCGCCTCCACAGAAGGGTCGGGCGCGGAGACATCCAGCCGGGCACTCCGCAACTCGTTGAGCATCGCCGTATCGGACAGTTCGTCGAGCTCGACGAGGCGGCGTACTCGGGCAAGATCGACCACGGTGAACCCATCGGCGTCGATGTCGATGAGATCCCTGCCGCTCGCCTTCACGTAGAGCACGTCGATCTGTTCGCCAAAGAGGTTCGGCTGTTGCAGCTTCACCGAGGTGTTGCCACCGCCGTACGACACGAGGGCCCGGTCAGCGCCGATCAACCTCGAGGCGTACACACATTCGTCGAGCGGGCCGGCAGCGGTCGCCGCGTGCTCGTCGTTCCATCGGTCCTGCATGACTAGCTCTCGTTCCCACCCGTCTGTCCGCTGTTTTCCGCAAACTCGGGGTACAGCGCGCGAATCGCGGCTTCGCTGGCGTCGCTGATGCCGCGCTCGGTGATGATTCCGGTCACGTACCGGGCCGGAGTGACATCGAAGCCA
>JANONE010000146.1:0-3230 GCA_031420675.1 Ilumatobacteraceae bacterium
CTGCGCATCATCCACGTTCCAGGCAAGGGCCACCTCACTGCGTTCGGCCTCGACGTGGGCGTACATTCGCTCACCTGGTACCAGCGGTATTACGGCATCCCCTACCCCACCGACAAGTGCGACATGCTCGCCCTCCCCGACTTCGCTGCGGGAGCGTTGGAGAACTTGGGCTGCATCACGTACCGCGAAAGCCTGCTGCTCGCCGACCCGGCAACGGCCACCCAGTTCGAGCTGCAGAACCTCGCCGACGTCGTCGCCCACGAGATGGCGCACATGTGGTTCGGCGACCTGGTGACGATGAAGTGGTGGAACGGCATCTGGTTGAACGAGGCCTTCGCCACGTTCATGGAGATCGCCTGCTGCGCCGACTACCGCCCAGACTGGCTGCGCTGGACCACCTTCAGCCTGGAGCGCAGCATGGCCTTAGAGGTCGACTCGCTGGCCAGCACCCGGACGGTCGAGTACCCGGTGGAGGCACCCGCCGACTGCAACGGCATGTTCGACGTGCTGACGTACCAAAAGGGTGGGTCACTGCTGCGCATGCTCGAGCAGTATCTGGGCGAGCAGGAGTTCCAACGTGGTGTCAGCCACTACCTCTCGAAGCACGAATACGCGAACACGGAAACCAGCGACCTGTGGGACGCTATCGAAGAGGCCAACGCGGGCACGCCCGTTCGTCAGCTGATGGACAGCTGGATCTGGCAGGCCGGCTACCCGCTGGTCACCGCCCGGATCGACAGGCGGTCGGCTGGCAGCGAGTTGGTGCTCAGCCAGCGGCGCTTCGCCTACGGCGATACCGACGACGCAACGCTGTTCGTGGTGCCCGTGCACCTGCGGATCGACGGAGCCGAATCGAAGGTGCTGCTCTCCGACTTCGAACTGCGCGTCGCGCTTCCCTCGGCCGACAGCGGCGTCGTCGTCAACGCCGGTGGCCACGGTTTCATGCGAGTCGCCTACGACGCCACCTTGCGCAGCCGCCTGGTGCAAGAATTGGGCAGCCTGACGATCATCGATTGCTACAACCTCGTCGATGACGCGTGGAACGAAGTGGTCGCCGGCCGCCTGCCCGCCGCCGACTTCTTGACCTTCGTCGAGGGCTTCGCCAGCGACCGCGATCTCGCCGTGTGGCAGGCCATCGCGATCGGTCTGCGCGGTGTCGGCCGGTTGGTCGACGGCGATGCGTTCGTCGCCTTTCAGGCGCGAGTCACGACGCTGGTGCGGCCTGTGTTGGCAGGCCTCGGCTGGGCACCGGTCGCGGGCGAGAGCGACCTGCAGGCCAAGTTGCGTGGGCTGCTGGTGAGCACCCTGGCCGTACTGGGCAACGACGCCGACACCCAGGCCCGGTGCCGGGCGATCCTCACCGACCCGGACGCCGATCCCGAGCTGGTGTCGGCCGCAACGACCGCTGTCGCCGCCACGGGCACTGACACCGACTTCGACGCGTTCCTCGAAAAGTTCCGCACCGCGGCAACGCCTCAGGAGCAGCTGCGCTACCTCTACGCGCTCGCCGCGTTCCCCAAGGCCGAGCAGATCGAGCGGGCAGTTGCGCTCGCGTTCTCCGCCGACGTGCGCACACAGAACGCGCCGTTCCTGCTGAACCGTTGCATTGCCAACCGCCATCACGGGGTGGCGGCGTGGCAGCTGTTGCGGCAGCAGTGGGACGTCGCCAACGAGAGGTTCCCGGGGAACACGATCGTGCGCATGATCGATCCCGTGAAGCTGCTCACCGCACCCGCCGTCGTGGCCGATGTGCAGAGCTTCTTCAGCGAACACCCGATCCCGCAAGCCACGAAGACACTCGATCAGGTGCTGGAGCGCCAGCGGGTCAACGCTGCACTGCTGGCCCGCGAGGCCCAGCGCCTCACCGACCTTTTGCTGGGCTGAGCCGGCCATGCTCAGCCAGAGCCACGGAAGCCGCAGAACGCCTCGAACTGGTAGCCGGGGTCGGCGGGGGTCACCAGCTCGCGATCGCGGCGAAGCACCGGCAGGTCACCGCCGAACTGTTCGCAGGCGGCGATCATCCCCTCGCTGGTGTACTCGATCGACAGCACGCGGAGGCCGAAAGTCGTCTCGTACGACCGGCATTCATCGAACTCGGCGCACTCCTCCACCACCGCGAAGTCGAAGCCGACCTGGTCCAGCGACTGCTCGCGGGTCAGCTCGGCGGTGTTCTTCTGCCCAACGGCCAGACCGAGGTCGTGGGCGTACGTCGTCAGTGCGGCCGCGTAGTCCAGGGCCTCTGCCTCGCCGAAGGGCAGGCCGTCAAAGCGGGTGTAGCTGTCCAGGTTGTCGAACTCGACCGCATCGAACCCCTTCTGCATGCACGTGTCGATCACCTGCTCCGCGAACGCTGCGGCCGTGGCCCTCAGTGATGGCGTACCAAGGTCGATCACGAACTCGCCCGGCCACTCAGGGTCTTCGAACGTGGAGACCACCGCCGCCGGCCAGCCGTCGCGTTCGTCTGGCCGCACGTCGTCGGTGGGTGGTTGCGTCTGGAACGCGTTGATGTAGCAGATGTTGTACAGGCCGGCGAGCGGTGAGCCGGCAAACCAGTCGCGAGTGAGCACCGATACAGACGGGGACGGCGGATAGTCGCCCGACAACTGGTAGTCGAAGTAGCCGGCCGTGGGCGGCAGCAGCCACGACAGCGCCGGAGGCTCGCTCGCGAGCGGGTCACTGGAAACCGCCGCCGGCCCGGCCGTCGGGTTCTCGGCGCACGCGGCCAGAACGCCGACCGCGACGAACACGGCAACGAACACGGCAACGAACACGGCAACGAACGGGGCGGCGAACGGGGCGGCGAACGAACGCTTCAGGCGATCTTCTCCACGTGGAGCTCTCCGGCAGTGTTGCGGGCGCGCAGCACCTTCTTGTCGAATTTGCCGACACTGGTCTTGGGTACCTCGGTGATGAAGCTCCACCGCTCGGGCAGCCAGAACTTGGCGGTGCGCTCGCTGAGCCACGCGCGAAGCTCCTCCGCCGTCAGTGATGTGCCCGGCTTGAGCACCACACATGCCAGCGGGCGCTCGTCCCACCGCTCGTCGGGCACGCCGATGACGGCAGCCTCGAGCACGAACGGGTGGCCCATCAGTGTGTTCTCCAGGTCCACCGACGAGACCCATTCGCCGCCACTCTTGATGACGTCCTTGGCGCGGTCGCTGATCATCACGTAACCGTTGGGGAGTACGCTGGCGACGTCGCCGGTGCGCAGCCAACCATCGTGGAACTTC
>JANONE010000147.1:0-3132 GCA_031420675.1 Ilumatobacteraceae bacterium
CCCCAAGCCGACCGGTGGATCAGGGCTTAGTACCGCAATCTGAAAGAGGCGAAACGGGAGGCTGTGCTGCCCACCCGTTCGACTGGCCGTTCGAAGATCTCACCCGACGGCGTCGGTGAGGAGGCCGTCGAGTTCAGCGTCGTCGACCGCACCGAACGTCTGCTGAACCGCTCCCGACGCGTCGATGATCACAAACGCAGGGTGCGCCGGCACCTCGAAGCGCGCAAACACGTCACCCGCTTCGTCGCTCACCTGCGCGAAGGTGAGGCCGTGCTTGTCGATGAAACCTTGGAAGGCGTCGTCGTCACCGAACCAGGCAACGCCCACGAACTGCACCTTGCCGGCCCACCGCTTGCTCGCCGCCTCGACCGAGGGGGCTTCCCGGTTGCACGTGGTTCAAGTGGGCGCCCAGAACCACAGGGCGACGGTCCGCCCCGCGTATTGGGCGAAGTCGATCGACCCGCCACCCACCATCGGCGCCGCGAACTGCAAGGCCGCCGGCGTCGCGGCGGCGACGGAGGGGCTCACGCTTGCATCGTCGACAGGATCATCGGCGCACGCCGCCAACAGCAGACCTGCGAGGGCAACGGCGAGCAGACGACAGCGCATCGAACGACCCTATCCCCGTAACCTGTGACCTGCCATGCGGACCCGCACCTTGCTCCTGCTTGCCGTGACGTGCGGCCTCGCCATCCTCCTCGCAGGTGGCATCCAGCTCTTTCGGCTCGCCAACCAGGAGTCACCGGATCCGCCTCTCACCATCGGCAGCACCGGCACCGCCGGCGACGCAGCTGTCACTGTCGACAGCGTCGACGTCACCGACACTGCGTTGGTGGTCACCGTCACCCTCGAGGGCGTCGACGACCCCGACGGACTCGACGGGTTCTCGCTCGTCGCGCCAGGCAAACGCATCGCTCACGACGCCGACGCAGCCAACGGCACCGCCTGCACCCGCTTCACGGTTGCTCCGGTCACGTGCACGCTGAGTTTCCCGACCGACGGCCTGACCGGCAGCGACCGGCAACTGCTGTTCATCCGCGCCGACGACCAGGTGCGCTGGAAACTGGTGTAATCACCACCACCCGCTGTGAGGCAAGTGCCGAGCAGGTACCGTTGCCCCCGCACATGCCCACCACCCCCGACCAGAGTGGAGCGAAGAAACCGATGGATCAGCAGCAGTTCGACGTCGTGGTCATTGGCGCCGGCCCCGGCGGCTACGGCGCAGCGCTGTATGCCACGTCGGCCGGCCTCAACGTGGCCATCGTCGAGAAGGGCGCCCTCGGCGGCACCTGCCTCAACCGAGGCTGCATCCCGGCCAAGGCGTTTCTCGAATCCGCCGCCGTCAACCGTCACGTGCAGCACGCCGCCGAGTTCGGCATCGAGAGCAGCGCACCGATCGTGAACTTCGCCGTCGCCCAAGCCCGCAAGCAGAAGATCGTCGCCGGCATCGTGAAGAGCCTCGGTGCCTTCATGAAGTCGAAGAAGATCACGATCCTCGACGGCATCGGGACACTCGGTGCGAACCATGCCGTCACGGTTGCTCATCCCGATGGCAGCAGCAGCACCATCACCGGCACCAACGTGGTGCTCGCTTCCGGCAGTGTGCCGCGCACGATCCCCGGCTTCGAACCTTCCGGCCCGGTGATGACCAGTGACGAAGTGCTGATGCTCGACTTCGTGCCCGCCCGCGTTGCTGTCATCGGTGGCGGCGCCATCGGCTGCGAGTTCGCGAGCACCTTCGCCGACCTCGGTGCCCAGGTCACGATCCTCGAAGGCCTGCCCAAGATCCTTCCCGGGGTCGACACCGATGTCGCCAACGTCGTCGTGCGCAGCTTTACGAAGAAGAACATCGACATCAAGACCGGCGTGAAGGTGCTCGGGCACACACCCTTCTCGTCCGCCGGCGGCACGGCCGGCACCACGGTGCACTTCGGCGCGTCCGACAGTGATGCGCAGAACCTGGAAGTCGACGCTGTCGTCGTCAGCATCGGCCGCCGCCCCTACGCCGACCAGCTCGGGCTGGAGGGCACGGCGGTGAAGGTGACCGATCGTGGCTTCGTCGAGGTCGACGAGTACTGCCGCACCGGCGAACCCGGTGTGTACGCGATCGGCGACCTGATCGACACCCCCGCCCTGGCACACGTCGGCTATGCCGAAGCGATCCTCGTCACCAAGCACATCCTCGGCGAGCAGCCGATGCCCATCCGCTACGACCGTGTGCCATGGGCCATCTACTGCCACCCGGAAGTGGCCTTCGCCGGCCCCAGCGAGGAAGCCGCACGCGAAGCCGGTTTCGTCGTCGTCGTCGCCAAGCATCAGTTCCGCGCCAACAGCCGGGCACAGATCCTCGGCGAGCTCGACGGCCTGGTGAAGATCATTGCCAAGAAGAAGGCGGATGGTTCCGCCGGCCAGGTCCTTGGCGTACACATGGTGGGTCCATGGGTCACCGAGCAGCTCAGTGGCGGCTACCTTGCCGTCAACTGGGAAGCCACCGTCGCCGAGGTTGCCGAATTCATCCAGCCCCACCCCAGCCTCACCGAGCTCTTCGGTGAGACCGTTCTTTCGCTCACAGGCCGCAGCCTGAACGCCTGACACGCAATACCCGCAACACCCGAACTCTGTACTACGAGGAGCACCGCACCATGGCCGACGTCACCCTGCCGCAACTGGGCGAGACCGTCACCGAAGGCACGATCACGCGCTGGTTCAAGAAGGTGGGCGACACCATCGCCGCCGACGAGCCGCTGTTCGAAGTCAGCACCGACAAGGTCGACACGGAAGTGCCCTCGCCCGTAGGTGGCGTGGTGTTGGAGATCCGCGCCGCCGAAGGCGACACGGTGCCGGTGGGCGCCGTGATCGCTGTCGTCGGTGCTGCCGATGGCGCCCCCGTCGCGGCCGAGCCGGCGGCGGCCCCCACTCCTGCTGCGGTCGCCGAGGCGCCGGCCCCGTTGGCCGACGCCGATCCCGCTGCTGGCGCGGAACCAGCTGCTGCCCCTGCCGCCGACGAAGCCCTGGCCCCCGTCGCCGCCGACGAAGCCCCAGCCCCGGAACCTGCGGTCGCGACGGCTGAGCCTGCGGTCGCGACGGCTGAGCCTGCGGTCGCGACCGCCGAGCCTGCGGCCGCGACGACCA
>JANONE010000148.1:0-3010 GCA_031420675.1 Ilumatobacteraceae bacterium
GGCGCATCCAAGGACTGCACGAACAGGTGCGCCGCGCTGGAACGCAGCGCCGGGTTCACTGGAAGGCCGACTTGATCCGCGCGAAAAGGCCGTGTTCGGAGTGCAGTTCCTCGCCACGCGCCTCCGCCAGCTTCCTCAGCAGATCGGCCTCGAAGTCGGTGAGTTTCGTCGGCACCTGCACCTGCACCCGGACACGCAGATCGCCACGACCGCGACCCTGCAGGCGCGGCACGCCCCGCTGGCGAAGCACAAACTCGCGGCCGGGCTGGGTACCCGCAGCCACGAGGATTTCTTCGTCACCGTCGAGCGTCGGCAGCAGAAACCTCGCGCCCAACGATGCCTGCGCGATCGATACCGGCAGGTCGGTGACCAGGTCGTCGCTCTCGCGCCGGTAGCGCTCGTGCGCCGCCACGCGGATGTGCACGTACAGGTCGCCGGTCCCGCCGCCTCGCGGCCCGACGGCACCGCGGCCGGTGAGACGCAGCGTCGAGCCGGTATCGACACCGGCCGGCACATCTACCTGGTAGGTCTTCTCGGTGACGACCCGACCATCGCCTCTGCAGCTCGGGCACGGTGTCACGATCACCTGACCGAGGCCACCGCACTTCGTGCACGCGGACGAGGTGACCATCTGGCCGAGCATGCTCTGTCGCACGCGCTGCACCTGCCCGCGACCGTTGCATTCGCTGCATGTCACCGGTTTGGTGCCTGCGCCGGCACCGGTGCCGCTGCAGTCTTCGCAGCGCACCGCGGTGCGCAGCGTGACGGGCACGGTGGCGCCGAACACCGCCTGCTCGAACGCAACGTCGGCGACGACTACCCGGTCCTGCCCACGCGGCGGGCCGGCCGGCCCACCGCCCCCGCCGCCGAACGGGCTGCCACTACCGCTGAAGAAGTGGTCGAACAGGTCGCCGAGACCGCCGCCGCCGAACATGTCGCCGACGTTGGGGCCGCCGGCGTTGCCACCGACGCCTTGCTCGCCGAACCGGTCGTAGCGCGCTCGCGCCTCGGGGTCGCTGAGCACCTCATAGGCACGTGCAACCTGTTTGAAGCGCTCCTCGGCCGCGGCATCGCCCGGCTTGGCGTCAGGGTGCAGCTCGCGGGCGAGCTTGCGGTACGCCTTCTTCATGTCGTCGGTGCTCGCAGTGCGGGGCACGCCGAGCAGTTCGTAGTAGTCAGCCATTCGTGCTCCCGCCGTCGCTGAGTCGCCGGCCCAATCGATCGCTCACCGCTTCGACGGTAGCGAGGGCCTGCGGATAGTCCATCCGTGTCGGGCCGAGCACACCGACCGTGCCGACCTGCTCGCCATCCACCAACACCGGCCGCACCACGACCGAACAAGCGGCGAGCGGTTCGACACCGTGCTCGGCACCGATGGCCACCGACAGGCCGCGATCCAGCACATCGCGCACGAGCGTGACCATCACGTACTGCTGCTCGAGCGTGCGCAGCACCGACCGGACGGTGTCGACCGCATCGAACGCGTGGGCCATCGAGGCAGCGCCTTGCACGTAGACGTGCTCGTCGGCCACGGAGGCGCGCAATGCGCCGGCAGCAGCGGAGCAGACGGCATCCAGTTCGCGGTCGCCGGTGGGTGGGATCCGCACCCCGCTGTCGAGCGAGCGGCCGACCATGTGCGCCTGCAAGTGGGCAGTGACCGCCGATAGGCGGAGATCGGAGATCTCGTCGGGCAGTTCGACCGTCTCGTTCTCGACCACGCCGTTGGATAGGACGGCAACGACGGTGGCATGGCGGCCCACGAGACCGACCACCTGTACCGAGCGCACCACTGCGATGTCGGCACGGGGCCCCACCACGACGGCGGCGTGGTGCGAGACCTGGGCGAGCAGGTGGGTCGTCTGCTGCAGCAGTTCTTCCAACCTGCCATGGGCCGTATCGAAGAACGCGCCCACCTGCTGCGACGCCTGTGTATCGAGCCGTCCCGGCTGGGCCATGTGGTCGACGAAGAACCGGTAGCCCTTGTCGGTAGGTATGCGCCCGGCCGACGTGTGCGGCTGCGCCAGGTAGCCCTCCTGCTCGAGGACGGCCATTTCGTTGCGCACGGTCGCCGAACTGACCCGCACACCAGGGGCGTTGGCGATGTGCGTGGAACCTACCGGTTGCGCGGTGGAGATGTACTCCTGCACTACCGCCCTGAGAATGGCTGTCTTGCGTTCGTCGAGCATGTCTCCCCTACGGCGCACACGGATGCTGTTGGCAGTCCAGGCTACCGACTGCCAGCGGTCACCTGGCGGTACCGGTGCAGCGCCTCGTCGCGTTCGACGGCGTGATCCACCATCGGGGCCGGGTAGCCGTCGGGGCGCAGCAAACTCGGTTCGTGCACCGCTCCCCCGCCGACCCCGGCCAGTTCCGGGATCCAGCGCCGCACGTAGTCGCCGTCGGGGTCGAACCGGCGGGCCTGCGTCGTCGGGTTGAAGATGCGAAAGTACGGGGCGGCGTCGGTGCCGGTGCCGGCCGTCCACTGCCAGCCGTGGCTGTTGGAGGCGAGATCCCCGTCGACCAGGTGGCGCAGGAAGTGGCGGGCGCCCCACTGCCACGGCAGGTGCAGATCCTTGACCAAGAAGCTGGCGACGAGCATCCGCACCCGATTGTGCATCCACCCCGTGGCCAGCAACTGACGCATGCCGGCATCGACGATCGGATACCCCGTCGCCCCGGCAGCCCAGCGATCGAACCGGGCGCGCGCCTGCGCGTCGTTGTCGACCTGCATCGCATTCATCCGCAGGTTGAGGTTCTGCCACGCCGAACCGGGTTGCCGGAAGAGCACGTCGGCGTAGAACTCGCGCCAGGCAAGCTCGCTGGCAAAGGTGTCGTGGCCCGGGCTCGGTGTCAGCTCGGCGAGGAGTTGACGAGGGTGAACCAGTCCCCAACGCAGCGCAGCCGACAGCTGACTGGTGCCATCGACCGCCGGCAGATTGCGCAGGTCGCGATAGGCGTCGAGGCGTGGCAGGAACTCGTCCCATCGACGCTGTGCCGCTTCCTCGCCGGC
>JANONE010000149.1:0-7966 GCA_031420675.1 Ilumatobacteraceae bacterium
CCACACGCCTCGCGATCTGCACCTACGGCGGCATCATCCTGGCGATGCCCGTCATCATGTGGCAGCTCTGGCGCTTCATCGTGCCGGCGCTCCATGCCAAGGAGAAGAAGTACGCGATCCCGTTCGTGATCTCCTCGGTGCTGTTGTTCATCCTCGGTGGCGTGGTCGCCTACTGGACCCTCGGCCCGGCGCTCGACTTCCTCATCTCGTGGGCCGGCAGCGATGTCCAGGCCAACTTCCAGGTGAGCAAGTACATCAGCCTGGTCGGACTGATGGTCGCCGCGTTCGGAGTCACCTTTCAGTTCCCAGTGCTGCTCGTGTTCCTACAGCTGGTCGGCGTGCTCACCCCGCAGGTGCTCCTGAAGCAGTGGCGGTACGCGACGGTGATCATCTTCACGCTCGCCGCCGTCATCACGCCCAGCGGCGATCCGTACTCGATGATGGCGTTGGCCGGCCCGATGGTCTTCTTCTACGCCATTTCAATCCTCATCGGCCTCATCGCGCAAAAGCGGAAACGTTCCCGCGAAGCGGCCGTGGGCTGACGCGATCGAACGTGCGCGCCGACCGGGCCGAGCTGATCGCTCACTACGAGTTCCCGCTGGACCTGTTCCAGCTACGGGCTCTCGACGCGCTCGACGACGGCGAATCCGTGCTGGTGGCCGCCCCGACGGGAAGCGGCAAGACGGTGGTCGCCGAGTACGCGATCGATGCGGCGGTGGCCGACGGCCAACGAGCCTTCTACACGGCGCCGGTGAAGGCGCTCTCCAACCAGAAGTACCACGACCTGGTGGAGCGCTTGGGGCCGCAACAGGTCGGTCTGCTCACCGGCGACAACACCATCAACGGCGACGCACCCGTGGTGGTGATGACCACAGAAGTGCTGCGCAACATGATCTACGCCCGCAGCCCGGCGCTGCGCAACCTGGCGGTAGTGGTGCTCGACGAAGTGCACTTCCTGCAAGACACCTACCGCGGACCGGTTTGGGAGGAAGTGATCATCCACCTGCCGGTGCGGGTGCGCTTGGTCTGCCTCTCGGCGACCGTCAGCAACGCGGGCGAGCTGGCCGAGTGGATCACCACCGTGCGTGGCCCGACGAGAGCCGTCGTCGAGGACCGGCGGCCGGTACGCCTGGACAACCACTACCTGATCGGTGACAAGACCCACGACCGATTGCATCTGCTCCCGGTGCTGGTGAACGGGCGCCCCAACCACGACGCGGTGCGCCTCGATGCCGAGGCGGCGCGTAGCAACCGCGATCGCAAGACCAGCAAGCAGCAGGGTCGACGACGGCTGTTCACTCCGTCGCGGCTCGAGGTCGTGGAGATACTGGATCGCCAGCGCATGCTTCCCGCGATCTGCTTCATCTTCAGCCGCAACCAGTGCGACGAGGCTGCTCGCGCGGTGCTTGCCGCCGGCGTTCGGCTGACCAGTGCCGCCGAGCGGGAACGTATCCGCGAGATCGTGGAGGCACGCCTTGGTGGTATCGAGCCCGCCGATCTGGCGGTGCTCGGGTATGGCCAGTTCCTCGCGCAGCTGGAGGCGGGTGTCGCGGCCCATCACGCGGGGATGGTGCCTCCCTTCAAGGAGGCTGTGGAGGCGTGTTTCGTGGAGGGGCTCGTCAAAGTGGTGTTCGCCACCGAGACGCTGGCGGTAGGCATCAACATGCCCGCCAAGACGGTCGTGATCGAGAAGCTCAGCAAGTTCACCGGCGACCACCACACGTTCCTCACACCGGGCGAGTACACGCAGCTGACGGGCCGCGCCGGTCGCCGCGGGCTCGACGACCTCGGCAACGCCGTCGTGCTCTGGAGCCCCTTCGTTCCGTTCGAGCAGGTCGCCGCGCTCGCCAGCAGCCGTACGTTCCACCTCAACTCGGCCTTCCGCCCGACGTACAACATGGCAGCCAACCTGGTTCGTTCGTACACCAGCGAGCGGGCGCACCACCTGCTGAACCTGTCGTTCGCGCAGTACCAGGCCGACCGCGACGTGGTGAAGATCGAGGCCCGCCTGGAGCGCCGCCAAGAACACCTCGTCGACCTCCTGGACAAGGCCCGCAGCCCCTTCGGCGACATCGATGAGTACCGGCGCCTGCAGGCATCGGATGACGGACAGCGACCGAGCGTGATCGTGCGCGACGACCCGATCTCGTTGGCGTTGATGAAGTTGCGGCCCGGCGACATCGTGTACATCGAGAAAGGGCGCTACTCGGGCCGCGCCGCCGTGCTCGCCAACGCCCATCGCAAGGGTGGGGTGCGGCTGACCACCATCACCACCCGTCGCGACCTCCTGATGTTGACAGCACTCGACTTCGACGAGCCGCCGACGGCAATCGGGCGCCTCGAGCTGCCCGCCGACTTCGCGCCCAATCGCAACGACTTCCAGCGCCACGTGGCGGCGCGGTTGGAGAAAGCCGAGGTGGCGCCGCACCGGCGGAGCCGGCGGCGTGTTGCGGTGGAGTACGAGGGTCTGCACCCCGTGGAGGACGACCCGGATCTGGCCGACCGGATGAAGGCTGCGAACCAGGCGGAGCGGGTCGCACGCGAGGTGGAGGAACTGAGGCTACGCGGCCGCGGCCGCAGCCAGTCGATCGCCCGCGACTTCGACCGTGTGTTGGGGGTGCTGGCGGAGTGGGGCTACGTCGACGGCTGGGCCCTCACCGATGCCGGTGAGATTCTCGCCAGGCTGTTCCACGAAAGCGACCTGCTGGTGGTGGAATGCCTGCGCCAAGGCCTGCTCGACGGGCTCGACCCAGCGGCTCTGGCGGGTCTGGCCAGCGTCTTCGTGTACGAGCACCGCAGCCCCGACACGCCGCCGGCCCCGTGGTATCCGTCGCCACTCGTGCGCCGGCGTTGGCAGTCGATCGCCCGTATCAGCTACCAGCTGCAAGACGCCGAGGAGGAAGCCGGGCTCGGGGTGCACCGGCCACCGGACCCCAGCTTCATCGCCGTCGCCTACGCGTGGGCCGCAGGGGAGGGGTTCGCCGATGTGGTCGCCGCCGAGGAGCTGTCGGGTGGCGACTTCGTCCGCACCATGAAGCAACTGATCGACCTGCTGCGCCAGTTCGCGATCGTTGCGCCGTTGAAGGAAACCCGTCGCGCCGCCGACACTGCTGCCGAGGCGTTGTTCAGAGGCGTCGTCGCCTCGTCGAGTGCGGTCGACGTGGAGGACGCCGAGATCGAGGTTGCAAACGCTGCTGCGCTTGTCGCCGCCGCCGTCATCGAGGGCGCGTCCGTCAACGGCGCGGAGACTGACGAATCGTGACGATTCGGCGCGGTGTTCCGTGGGGCGAAGCGGCGCAGTCACCCGACCAGCTGTGCGTCGTGCCCACCGATCGCGACGCACGCGAGTGGGTGCTGGCGCATCGTGACGACGACCGGCCGATGAAAGCCGTCGGGCTTGCTGGTGGCGACCTTGCCCGCACCCTCGGTGGCGGCACGCCCGGCCGCTTCCCCGGCACGGTCATGACCGCTCCCATAGACCTGCTGCGAGTGGAGGCCGAGGGCCGCACCACCTGGGCGGTCGCGCATGTCGTCGCCCGTCGTTGGTGGTGGAGCGGCGACGTGTGGTTGGCGATGAACGCGCAGTTCCTCGGACCGTACGATGTCGCCCCCCGGTCGCACCCGAACGACGGGAAGGTCGACGTGATACACGTACTGCCGGGTCTGTCCATGCGGGCACGCCTGCAGGCCCGCGAGCGCGCTCGAACAGGCACGCACCTGCCACACCCCCAACTCTTGGCTACCCAGGGGGCGTCGTGCTCGGCCACCTTCGAGAGGCCGTTGGTGCTGTGGGTCGACGGCGTGCGGTGGGGGAGCGCCGCCACCATCACCGTCACCGCTGAGCCCGACGCCCTCACCGTCTACGCCTGAAGGTGCGCGGAAGTTCGCGTTAGGGTCGATGGTCATGCAGTCGTGGATCCTTGACGAATCGCCGGGCAGCTACCGCTGGGGCAACCTCGAGCAGCCGCCCGTCGGCCCCGACGATGTACTGGTCCGCGTGGTCGCCTCGGCGCTGAACCACATGGACCTGTGGGTCACCCGCGGCATGCCGCGGCCGCCACTGCCGCACGTCCCCGGCTGCGACGTGGCAGGCACGGTGGAGGCCGTGGGCGACGCCGTCAGCAACGTGCGCGTCGGCGACGAAGTGGTGATCAATCCCGGTGTCTCGCCCGTTGCCGACATCGTCGCGCTCGGTAACGACAGCCCGATGGGGCCCGGATTCATGATCTACGGCGAGCACTGCTGGGGTGGCCACGCCGAGTTCGCAGTGGCATGCAGCCGCAACGTCAGGCAACGACCCGCCGGGCGCAGCTGGCAGGAATGCGCCGCCTATCCGCTCGCATACCTCACCGCCTATCGCATGCTGCGCCGGGCACGGGTGCAGGCGGGCAACACCGTGCTCGTCGTCGGCATCGGCTCGGGGGTCTCGTGCGCGGCGCTCGCGATCGCGCGCCACATGGGCTGCACCGTGGTCGTCACCAGCCGCAGCGAGGCGAAGCGGGCAGAGGCGCTGGAGATGGGGGCAGCTGCGGCCTACGACAGCGCCGCCGCCAAGTGGCCGGTGGAGGCCGACGTGGTCATCGAGAGCGTCGGCCCGGCCACGTGGGAACAATCCGTGCGCTCGCTGCGGCCAGGTGGCCGGCTGGTGGTGTGTGGTGGCACCTCGGGCCCCAAGGTGGAGCTGAACCTGCCCCGCCTCTTCTTCAAGCAGATCGAGATCGTCGGCAGCACGATGGGCAGCTACGAAGAGTTCGACCAGGTGTCGGCGCTCGTCGCCCAGGGCCTCGCCATCCGCATCGACCGCACCTTTCCGCTCACCGGCTACGCCGAGGCCCTCGCCCGCTTGGAGCAGGGCGAGCAGCTCGGCAAAATCGTGCTCACCCACGAAAGGACCGACCAATGACCGACCTCGCGAACCTCGACGACGGCATCGACATCGAAGCCCTGAAGCAGGCCGTCTGCGAGCGCGTCGACGAGCTTGCCGATCAGCTCATCGATGCCAGCCACCAGATCCACGCGCACCCGGAGCTGAACTTCCAGGAGCGGTTCGCGCACGACCTGCTCACCGATCTGTTGGAGCGCAACGGCGTTGCCCCCACACGGCACGCCTACGGCCTGAAGACGGCCTTCGACTCCAGTGCGGGTTCCACGGGAGCGAACATCGCGGTGCTATGCGAGTACGACGCGCTTCCCGGTGTCGGCCATGCGTGTGGGCACAACATCATCGGCACGGCGGGCCTCGGTGCGGGTCTCGCCGCGGCGTTCGTCGCCCACGCCGCCGGCGGCAGGGTGCGAATCATGGGCACACCTGCGGAGGAAGGCGGCGCCGGCAAGGTGCTGATGGCCCGCAAGGGCGCCTTCGACGGTGTCGAGGCAGCGATGATGGTGCACCCCGCCGACGCCGACCTGATCTCGATGGATTGCCTCGCCATCCAGGAGCTGTTCGTCCGCTACCAGGGCAAGTCGGCACACGCCTCGGCCGCCCCGTGGGAAGGCCGCAACGCGCTCGACGCGGCGGTGCTCGGATACATGAACGTGGCTGCGATGCGCCAGCACATCCGCCCCAACGAACGCATCCACGGCATCTTCACCAAGGGCGGCGACAAGCCCAACATCGTGCCGTCGGAGGCGGCGACGGACTGGTACGTGCGCGCCGGCACGATCGCCTCGCTGCAGCCGCTGAAGGATCGCGTGCTCACCGCCCTGGAGAGCTCGGCGGTCGCCTGTGGATGCACGATGACCCACGAGTGGGACCCCAATCCCTGTGCCGACATGATCGACAATGGCCCGATGGTGGCGGCCTACGTCGCCAACGCGGGCCGCCTCGGCCGCGAGGTGCTGGATCCCGTCACCAGCGGCAAGCGGGTGATGGGCAGCACCGACATGGGCAACGTCAGCTACCTGGTGCCGTCGATCCACCCGATGATCAAGGTCGCCCCCGAGGGTGTGCCGATCCACAGCACCGAGTTCGCCGAATGGGCGGGAAGCTCCGAAGGCGACAAGGCCGTTGTCGATGGCGCCAAGGCAATGGCCATGACCGTGGTCGATCTGTGGGCTTCGGCGCCCTTGCGTGCGCGCGTGCAGGCGGCTTTTGCCGGCCGCCCAGCCGGCGTTCAGGTGCTCTGACCTGCTGCGCATCGCGTTCGCCCGGCATCCCCGGCGAGGACTGCCAGTCACCGTAGGATGACAACTTGTGACGGTCTACGTCCCTGAAGAGTTCACGCCGGGCGAGGAAGACATCCTTCGCCGATATTTCACCAACCTCGATGGTCCTGTTTTCGCGCTCGTGAACCTGCCAGAGGTCGTGAAGGGCGCACTTTTCGCCCGCTACAGCCGCAGCCCGAAGAGCCTCCGGCGGCTGTTCCTCGACGAGTTCGTCGGCGATCTCGACATCGCCGGCGATGCGTCCGTCGATGCCACGATCGGCCTGGAACGGGCCGAAGAACTCTACGAGAAGGTGTTCTTCGAGTACGGCGACGACTCGGTCGCCCAGCTCGGTGGCGTGCACCTGGCGTGCGAGCAGGCCTCCAACATCCTCACCAAGGTGTTGGAGTGGGGTCGCATGATGAGCTACCTGGAGCAGAGCACGCGCTACATCGGCTACGACGCCCGCCTCGGCGGTCGGTATCGGTTCTTCCGCGACCCTGCCATCCTCTCCAGCCGGCTCGGCACCCGCTACGTGGGCGACATGGACCGAATGTTCGACAGCTACAGCCTGCTGCTCGGTCGGGTCACCGACCATGTGCGCGCCGCCGTGCCGCGTGAAGCCGGTGACAGCGACTTCGTCTATCGCACCGCCACGCGGGCGAAGGCACTCGATGCGGTGCGCGGTGTGCTGCCGGCAGCCGCACTCAGCAACGTCGGCATTTACGGCAGCGGTCAGGCGTTCGAGTCGTTGCTGATACGCATGCGCTCGCACCCGTTGCCAGAGGCGCGCCACTACGCCGACCTGATGCTGCACGAACTGCGCAAGGTGATCCCCAGCTTTCTCAAGCGGGTCGACGTGGCCGATCGCGGTGGTCGGTGGAGCAGCTACCTGGCCAACACTCGCGACCATACGTCTGCGCTCGTGGATTCGTTGTTCAGCGGCACGCCGGTCGAGCAGGTGCCGGCAGTGCAGTTGGTCGACTTCGATCCGGACGCGGAGGACAAGCTGCTCGCGGCCATCTGCTACCCGCACACGCATCTGCCGGAGAAGCAGTTGGCCGAGCGAGTGAAGGCCTTCGGACCCACCGAGCGGCTAGCGCTGCTGAGGGCCTACGTGGGGGAGCGCGAGAACCGACGCCACAAGCCGGGTCGAGCGTTCGAGCGCGTCGACTACCGCTTCGACGTGCTCAGCGACTATGGCGCGTTCCGCGACCTACAACGCCACCGCATGCTCACCATCGAGTGGCAGTCGCTCACGCCCAACCACGGCTACGTTCGCCCGGACCTGGTGGAAGAGGCGGGCATGACCGATGTGTTCGATGATGCGATGGCCCGCTCGGCGGCGTTGTACGACGCGCTGAAGGAGGAGTTCCCGCAGCAGGCGCAGTACGCAGTCAGCATGGCGTACCGCATGAGGTACACGATGCAGTTCAACGCTCGTGAAGCCATTCACATGCTGGAGCTGCGTTCCTCGCCGCAGGGCCATCCGTCCTACCGCCGCATCGCCCTCGAGATGCACCGCCTGATCGCCGAACAGGCTGGTCACCGAGCCGTCGCCTCGGTGATGACCCATCTCACCACCGTGGCCCCCGAGCTCGAACGCTTGGAAGCGGAACGGCGAGCGGAAGTCCGCCGCGGACAGACCTGAACTCTTAACGTGACGGTTGTCACACTGAGTACCCTCCGCTGAAGGTCGCCGTAGTATCCCCGGCCTCGCGCCGGGTAAGCGCTGGATAACGCACTGGGTAATCACAAGGACCGATGATGGCTGACGAAAAGATCCCAACCGAACCAGACGAAGAGGGCGAGGAAGTCGAAG
>JANONE010000150.1:0-2727 GCA_031420675.1 Ilumatobacteraceae bacterium
CGGCTGCCACCTGCACGGCTGCTGCCGCTACGGGTGCCACCGGCGCTCTGCGGCTTGCCCTCTGCGGAACTGCCGCCGGCACCGCTTCCGGTGCCGCTGCTCCCCGAACGACCGCGCGGCTCGCCGGAGCGGGGGGCACCCGTGCTGCGGCCGCCGCCGCCGGCCTTGCCCGCGCCCGACGTGCGTGCGCCCCGCGGACCGCCTTTGTTCCCTACCGGCTTGCCTGGCTTCATTGATCGAGTCCTTGCGTTCGTGTCAGAGGGGTGCGCCAACGATGACGGCCACCGCCCAAACGGCGATGCCTTCCTGCCGACCGAGAGCGCCGAGGCCTTCGGCTCGACGGCCCTTGACGGTGACGGGTGCACCCACGGCTTCACTGAGCCGCTGCTGCATCGTCGCCTTGTGCGGCGCCAACTTCGGGGTTTCGCACACCACCGAGCAGTCGACGTTACCGACGTGATACCCCGCTTCGCGCACGAGGCCCGCCGCGTGGCGCAACAACTCCAGCGAATCGGCACCCTCCCAGCGGGGGTCGGTGTCGGGGAAATGCTCGCCGATGTCGCCCAGACCTGCCGCTCCGAGCAGGGCATCGGTCATCGCGTGGGCAACTGCGTCGGCATCGCTGTGGCCGTGCAAGCCACGGCCGCCCTCGAACACAACGCCGCCGAGCACCAGCGGTCGGGTGGGGTCATCGCTGAAGCGATGGATGTCGAATCCCTGCCCCACGCGGATCAAGGGCACCTGCAGTGCTGTTTCAGCGTGCACGGTTGCTCCTTGGTGCCCGGGTTGCACCTGGCGGCGGGCCCACGCCAGATCGTCGGGGTCGGTGATCTTGCGGTTCACAGGGTCGCCGGCGACGACCACCACACGGCCGCCGGCGGCCTCCACCAAGGTTGCGTCGTCGGTCGCGTCGTCGGACGCGGCGTGCGCGGCGCGCAGCACATGCGACCGGAACGCCTGCGGGGTCTGCACCGCCATCAGCTCGGCGCGCGCTGGCGTGTGCACCACCCTGCCGCGTCCGTCGATCTGCTTGATCGTGTCGGCCACCGGCACGCCGGGGATCGCGCCATCAGCGCCATCGACCACCGCCGCGATGACCCGCTGGAACAGCAGTGCGTCGGCGAACGGTCGGGCGCCATCGTGCACGCACACGATCGTCGCGTCGGCCGGCACATGGGCCAACCCGGCGCGGACCGAGTCGCTGCGCGAGGCACCGCCGGCGACCCCGCCTTCGCGCTCGGCATCGGCTGCCGGCACCACGATCACCACACCCGCTCCAGCGGCCGCCGCCGCGGCAACGGACCAATCCAGCACTCTTCGCTCGCCCACCATCTCGTACTGCTTGGGACCTCCGAAGCGGTGGCCACCGCCACCGGCGACCACGATGGTCCACACCGTTTCAGGACCAGCTGACGAATGCGGCTCCGGTTGCTTCGACGACACCCCGGCGAGGGTAGTACCGTTCGGTCGATCATGGCTCACGAAGAACTGCTCGCACGTACTGATTTCTTCGCCGACGCGCCTCCCGCGATCGTGCGCGACCTCTCCGCCGTCGGCAGCGAGATGCACCTGATTCGCGGCGATGTCCTGTTCCGTGAAGGCGATGTCGCCGATTCGCTCTACCTCGTGGTCAGCGGCCGCGTGGCCATCGCGATCGCCAACCCGATCGACCACCGCGAAACGGTTGTCGCACTCATGGATGCCGGCGACCTGTTCGGCGAGATGAGCCTGCTCGACGACGGCCCCCGCTCGGCCATGGCGCGTGCCCTCGAGCCGTCCACCGTCTTCGCGATTCCCTTCGATCCGGTGGTCCGCGTGTTCCGCAGCGATCCGGCGCTGTTGTGGGGCGTCACCCGTCTGCTCGCCACGCGCCTACGAGTGATGGACGAGGCACTGGCCGACAGTGTGTTCCTCGATGTCACCGGGCGCACGGCAAAGCGTCTGCTGGAGCTGTCGGAGGGCTCCGACGAGTTCGTGCTACCCATCACGCAGGAAGAACTTGCCGGCATGGTCGGCGCGTCACGGGAGCGGGTCAACAAGGCCATCGCCAGCTTCATTCGCCTCGGCTACATCGATCAGCACGAGCGGCACTACACCATCCTCAAGCGCGACGCGATGGAGCTTCGGGCTCGCTGATCCCGCACGTCCTCGACGGCGTCGCCGTGTACTCAGGCGTCACGGCGGTTGACGGTCCATGCACCAAAGATCGCCAGTGCGGCGCCGACGGCACCGAAGTAGAGGCCTGACACAAGACGGGTGGGGTCCGCCTCGTCGAACTCCAGAAGAGCGATGCGAAACCCCGACCGGAACGGCAGCCAGTTGTTCACCGTTTCGGCGTCAGTGATCACTACGAGCAGCGCGCCGATCAGGCCCTCCGCCAACAGCGGCCACAGGATGAAGACCACGACTGCGACAGGTGTGCTGCGCAAGAGCATGCCGAGCCCGTAGCCGACGAGTGCAGCGAGCCCGGCCAACACGATCACGCCCACCAGTGCCGGCACCGCGGTCGGCTCGCTCCTGAGATCGATCGTGGCGCCCTGCGAGGTGGCGAGCGAGATGCCGGCGACCAGGCCGACAACTACGACCACCGCTTCGATCGCCATCGCCGCGACGACGACCATGATGCCTTTGGCGATGAGCACGCGGGTGCGCCGGGGAGTGGCTGCGAACGCCGGACGGATGGTGCCGAAGCCGAACTCGCTGGTGATCGCGGCGGCGGCGATGACC
>JANONE010000151.1:0-2768 GCA_031420675.1 Ilumatobacteraceae bacterium
GGTCAGCGGCGAAGTCGGAGATGTCGCTGAAGTTGGCTTGTGCGACCCCCATTGCGTCGGTGTGGAGGTCTTGGGATTCTTCGATCAACCGATCGAGCGCACGCTCGTCGATTTGATGCGGTCGGTGCAGCATTGTCATTACGTTGCTCCTTTTGGTTGTTCACGGGGGTCGAGCGACGCCGAATCGGCAACGCACGTGTATTGCCGTCTCCGGAATGCCCGGCACGACGGCCAATTTTCAGATGGGCTTGCGTGCCCAACCGGTTCTTCTGAGGTGTCGCGATCGACACCACGTACATAGTCCGTAGCGGGCGACGAACTGGATCGGAATTTCTTCCAGATCGTGGTCGATGGCGCGAATTGGGCGGCGCCGATCTCTCGATCGTCAGCTGTCAGGCTGAGGCTGCCCGTGCGGATGATTCATCAAGCCAACGACGTGGCTGAGCCGGGTGGCCTCGGCGCGGCATTCGGCGCATGTGGCCAGATGTGCGTCGACGAGGACCATCTCTTCGGGGTCGCACGCTGCGAGCACGTACGCGCCCAGCAGCGCATCGATGCCTTTGCACCCCGGCCTGGGGGACACGAGGTAGTCCTGGAAGTGCACCCGCACCGTGGTGTTGCCGCGTCGCTCGCGTACGGCAAGTAGATCGCACTTCGCGCCAGCGAGCCAGAGCCCATTTTCGATTGGGGTCGAGGCGGAGGGCGGGAGATACCCGGCGAAGGGCGAGGCGAGCAAACCGCTGCTCTCGATCTCGTAGACGAGTTGCTCGGCGTTCGCCCAGATGTGCAACCGGGCGGGACCGGCCCGAAAGTCGATGACGTGAACGACCAGTTCTTCGACGGCCAGCGCGAGGTCGGTGATGCGACCGTCCGCGGTCCCCTGCGACCGCGCGAAGGCCTCCACGAACGACATCACCGGCGCGAGGTCGGCGGGCGAGAAAATCGAGATCTGTTCGGACGAAGCCGGGCGGGCGGGGAGCTCGCTCGCGCGTACAGCCGTTTGGTGATCGAAGGGGGAGAAGTCGGGACTCGTCGTGACGTGCGAGCCGTGCCGGATCTCGGGATGCGTTCGCCGGGCTGCTGCGATGACCGAGGGGTCGAGTCGGGCCGTGTCGTAGGGGCACAGCATCTGCAGTGGCGAATTTGCGAACACGACGTTGCATGCCGCTTCGACGCAGGTCCATTCGGCGATTTCGAGCGGGCTCAACCCGGTCCATATCGGCTGGCCTGCGACACGCATGGAGCGTCCTTGCTCGGTACCTGCTCGAACTGTCTCGACGTAGGCGGCCAGAGTACGAACCGGATGGGTGTACACGTCGGCGGAGTTCAACAGGTTGAATTCGGCGCGCGGCCCGAGTCGCTCGCGGATCATCTCGCCGATGGACGACGACACCACGACCACGACGCGTTCGTCAGCCTCGATTCCTTGCGTCACAAACGGCACCAAGCCGGCGACCAGTTCGTCGTCGGTGTCGTGGAAAAGCGCACTGTGTGAATACGTTGCAACAGGCAACCGCAACTCCCTCGCGAGCGTGAACGTCATCGACGAACCAGCGGACCCCTCGGCCATGGTACATCGATGACCCCTAGATGGACGCAGGACGAGCCGACGCGGCCGTAGCGAAACATAAGAGGGGGTTTTACAGAGCGCCACGTTGGGTACCGGTCGCCCGGTCCCAGTCATTTCACCGTCACCCGTGCCCGGCCCCGCATCGTCGCCAACCAACAACACGTGCAGAAAGCGTAGATCTCGAACATGATGACAGCGGCGACAACAGACGAACTTGCAGACACTGAAGTACGGGGTTCTGGCACCGGTTCGACCGATGGGGCTTGGCCTTCGGCGACCGAGCTGGCCAGTGTCTTTGGAGAGGGAATCCGGCGGATCGCCTATCGGGTGACAGGATCCGAGGGTGCAGCGCTCGACGTCACGCAAGAAGTGTTCGTTCGGGTGTTGAGCCGGCCCGGCTTCGACTCGAGCCGAGGGACCTTCGAGCGATGGTTGCAGGTTGTCACGCGCAGCACCGCCATCGATTGGGTTCGTCGTGAAGCCGCACATCAGCGGCGCGTCGCCCGGGTCGGCGCTCTGCACTCGGCGACGATTCCCGTCGTAGAAGAAGCCGTCATTGCCCGAGTGCAGGCCGATCGCGTGCGCGTCGCTGTGGCGCAACTGCCCGATGACGAGCGCCAGGTCGTGTTGCTCGCGTACTACGGGGGCCTCACGTACCGGCAAGTCGCGGATCAGCTCGGGCTTGCGGAAGGCACGGTCAAGTCACGCATCCGTCGTGCCCTCACACGTCTGGCCCACCTTGTCGCACCCGACCTGATCGCCGGCAACTAGACGTTCCGTGCGCCCCGCCAGGCAGACGGGTCTCAGAGCCAATCACGTTTGCGGAACAACGTGAAGAGCCCGCCCGAGATCACGACCACGAGAAAGCCGGAGAGTGCGACGCCCCATTGCTCGCCGGAACCGGGGTAGGGAACGTTCATGCCGTAGTAGCCGGTGATCAACGTGGGCACGGCGATGATCGCAGCCCAGCTGGTGACCTTCTTCATCACCTGGTTCTGGCGATAGTCGCGCAGGCTCAGGTTGGTCTCGACGATCGTGCTCACCAGATCGCGTAACGCGTCGGTGGACTCGCTGACGCGCAGGATGTGGTCATATACGTCCTGGAAGTACGGGTACAGGCTCTCCTCGACAGCGGAGTGCTCGCGGCGCATCAACCCGCTGACTGCTTCGCGCATCGGTACGGCCAGGCGGTGGAACC
>JANONE010000152.1:0-7759 GCA_031420675.1 Ilumatobacteraceae bacterium
TGCTGCAACGCGAGGCAGCGGCGAAAGTGAGCAGCCTCTTCTTCCTGACGCCGGCGCTCAGCGCGATCGAGGGCGCCATCCTGTGCGGCGAGCAACTGGGGGCCTTGGCCCTGGTCGGATTGGTGATCGCGCTCGCGGGAGTAGCGCTCACATTGCGACCTG
This sequence comes from Ilumatobacteraceae bacterium, assembly GCA_031420675.1. Taxonomy (GTDB): domain Bacteria; phylum Actinomycetota; class Acidimicrobiia; order Acidimicrobiales; family Ilumatobacteraceae; genus UBA668. The sequence goes on from JANONE010000152.1 coordinate 163, forward strand.
CGCGGTAGCGTGCACCCTGCGGACCAGCAATGAGGCAGGTCCTCACAGCAGGAGGTGGCCCATGACGGACACCGTCAACACGGGCAGGGCAACGACTGAACGGCAGCCGGAGCAGATCTCGCATGTCGTGGTTCGGTTCGCCGGTGATTCTGGCGATGGCATGCAGCTCACGGGTGACCGGTTCACCTCGGCAAGTGCTTTGTTCGGGAACGACCTGGCGACCTTTCCCGACTACCCGGCGGAGATCCGCGCCCCGGCAGGCACGGTCAACGGGGTGTCGAGCTTCCAGGTCCACATCTCGGACCACGACATCACGACGCCGGGCGATGCACCCAACGTGTTGGTGGCGATGAACCCGGCGGCGCTCAAGGCCGACCTGCACCGCCTCGAGCAGAACGGGCTGCTCATCGTCAACAGCGATTCGTTCGAGACCCGCGATCTGGAGAAGGCCGGGTACACCCACAACCCGCTGCACGACGACTTCCTGTCGAGCTACCGGCTGGTGGAGATCCCGATGACCTCGCTCACCCAGAAGGCCACCGAGCCATTGGGCGTGAAGCCTCGCGATGCCGAGCGTTCGAAGAACTTCTTCGCGCTCGGCGTGGTCTCCTGGCTCTACTCGCGACCCACCGAACCGACCCTGCAGTGGATCGAGGGTCGCTTCCAGGATCTGGTGAAGGAGAGCAACCTGGCGGCGTTCAAGGCCGGGTACAACTTCGGCGAGACCAGCGAGCTGTTCGATCATCCGTACCAGGTGAAGCCGGCGCTGCTCCCGCCCGGCGAGTACACCAACATCAGCGGCAACGTCGCGTTGGCGTGGGGCTTGGTAGCCGCCGGTCAGCTCGCCAAGCTGCCGCTCTTCCTGGGCAGCTACCCGATCACTCCCGCCAGCGACATCCTCCACGAGCTCTCCAAGCACAAGCACTTCGGTGTTCGCACCGTGCAGGCGGAGGACGAGATCGCCGCCATCGGTATGGCGCTCGGCGCTGCGTTCTCCGGCCACCTCGGCATCACCACCACCAGCGGCCCGGGCCTGGCGCTGAAGAGCGAGACGATGAGCCTGGCGGTGTCGCTCGAGCTCCCACTGCTCATCGTCGACATCCAACGCGGTGGGCCCTCCACCGGGCTGCCCACCAAGACCGAAGCGGCCGACCTCAACATCGCGATGTACGGCCGCCACGGCGAGGCACCACTCCCGATCGTCGCGGCATACAGCCCGGCCCAGTGCTTCCATGCGGCGATCGAGGCGGCCCGTATCGCGCTCAAGTACCGCACGCCTGTGATCCTGCTGAGCGACGGCTACCTGGCCAACGGCAGCGAGCCGTGGTTGCTGCCCGACATCACCACGCTGCCCGACATCTCTGTGCCGTTCGCCACCGAGATGAACCACGTGGCCGACGACGGCTCTGCCGAGTTCTGGCCGTACCTGCGCGACCCCGACACGCTGGCCCGCCCGTGGGCAATCCCGGGCACCCCCGGCCTGATGCACCGCGTGGGTGGCATCGAGAAGGAGGACGGCACCGGCAACATCAGCTACGAGCCCGCCAACCACTCGCTGATGGTGCACCTGCGCGCGGCCAAGATCGCCGGCATCGCCGCCGACATCCCGCCGGCCACGATCGTTGGCGACGCCGACGCCGACGTCTGCCTGCTCGGGTGGGGTTCCACCTGGGCGGCCATCGATGCAGCGATGCAACGCACTCGCCGCGAGGGCGCGAAGGTGGCCTGGATCCACCTCACCCACCTCAACCCGCTGCCACCGAACCTCGGCGAATTGTTGAAGACGTTCCGCACGGTGCTGGTGCCCGAGTTGAACCTCGGCCACCTGTGCCGCATGGTGCGCGCCGAATACCTGGTCGACGCCAAGCCGATCACCAAGGTGCAGGGCCTGCCCTTCACCTCCGCCGAACTCGAAGCAGCAATCTCGGAGGCCTTGTCATGACTGACACCATCGTTCCGCTGACCACCAAGAAGGACTGGGTCAGCGACCAGGAGGTGCGCTGGTGCCCCGGGTGCGGCGACTACGGCGTCATGCACGCCGTGCAGGCCCTGATGCCCGAACTGGGTGTCGCCCCGGAGAACACCGTGTTCATCAGCGGTATCGGGTGCAGCAGCCGCTTCCCGTACTACATGAACACGTACGGGATGCACAGCATCCACGGTCGTGCGCCGGCCATCGCCACCGGTGTCGCCGTGGCCCGCCCCGACCTCGATGTGTGGGTGATCACCGGCGACGGCGACTCGCTGTCGATCGGTGGCAACCACCTCATCCATGCGCTGCGGCGCAACGTGAACCTCACGATCCTGTTGTTCAACAACCGCATCTACGGCCTCACCAAGGGCCAGTACTCACCCACGTCGGAAACCGGCAAGGTCACCAAGAGCACTCCCTTCGGGTCGATCGATCATCCGTTCAACCCGTTGTCGGTGGCGCTCGGCGCGGAAGCATCGTTCGTGGCTCGCACCCACGACCTCGATCGCAAGCACATGATCGAGGTCTTCCGTGCAGCGCACGCCCACCGTGGCGCATCCTTCGTGGAGATCCTGCAGAACTGCAACGTCTTCAACGACGGCGCCTTCGACGACATCACCAGCCGACACGCACGCGACGAGATGATGATCGACCTCAAGCATGGCCAACCGATTCGCTTCGGTGTCGATGGCCGCAAGGGTGTCGTGATGGGCGGCGACGGCCAGTTGCGCATCATCGAGGTGGCCGAGGTCGGCGAGGAGGCGTTGCTGGTGCACGACGCCCATCGCGAAGACCCCGGCCTGGCGTTCGCGTTGGCCCGGTTGTCGCACGACGATCATTCGGCCACCCCGTTCGGGGTGTTCCGCGACGTGCAGCGCGGCGACTACGGCCAGATGGTGGGTGCCCAACTGGCCTCGGCCGCGCAGAAGAAGGGCGCCGGCGATCTGTCTGCGCTGCTGCGCAGCAACGGCACCTGGATGGTCGGCGGCTGAGAGCCGCTCGATCGGTGCTGCCCATTAGTGGCCGGCGATGGCTGCGCCGGCACCGATGTCGGCAGCGTCGGCCGCAGCCCTGCCCGCGTACCAACCCGCCGAGTTCAGCCGCCGGCTGCGCATGACCGTCGCGTTCGGAAAGGCTTCGGCGTAGGCGGCCTCCACCGCCGCTTGGCGGCTGGCGAGCACGGGCAGCAACGACTCGCCGTACTCCTGCGCGGCCTCGGCGGCGACATGGCGACGAGCGGCTTCCAGTCGTTCGGCGATGCGGTCGGCGAAGGCGATGAGGAACGCCCGGCGAAACGAAGGCGTGCTGAGACGGCGGTCGGTGGCCGTGGCCGCCGCCGACGCGCGGGTGGCCTGCACGAGCAAGGAGGTGAACAGCAGATCCGTGAGCGCCAGATCGACCGGGAAGCCCATCATCGTGCAGAACCCCGCGTTCGGTAGCCAGATGCTGCGCACGCCATTGACCGTGCCGATGGCGGACAGGAAGCCGGCCTTCTCCTGGGCGTACGGGTTGTCGATGTGGACGCGGCGCGATTCGACGCCGGCAGCAGTGCGGCTGCCGGCGGCTGCCGAGGCCAGCACGGCCGAATCGATGGAGTAGCGGGTCATCATCTCTTGCGCCTTGGCCGTGAACGCATCGGCTTCGGCTTCGAAAGTAGTGGCCTCGGCCTTCGCCAGCAGCGCGCGGATCAGTTTCAGTGCCTTGGCATCGATGCCCTCGGTGCAACGAGGTGTGGGCATGATGCCCCGGTTGGTGGCACCCCACTTCGAGGGCGGCGTGAGTGCGATGGGCAGTCGTTGCAACTGTCGCAGCTGGGCAAGGATCTGCACGGCGACCGTGAGCGCTTCCTCCGGGTGCAGCCGCTCCGTGCGCGCCCACGTCGCGAGCAGATCGCCGCGGCCACCGATGACGACGGCTCGATCGGCATCGACCACGCCCAGGTCTTGCAGCTGACTCAACCACGCGTGCGGGGCGCGAGTGGGCGCATCGAGCCGACGGGAGTGTTCGGCGATGAACGCCGTCGCCAGCCGGCTCGCGCGCACCGTCTGCTCGCGCCTGACGACGTGTACCAGATCGGCCGGCTGCCACCCGCTGTCGAGCGCCGACTCGGTGAGCCGTTGCAACACTTGGCAGACGCGCGTGCTGGGCCGATCGAGCGGATCTGGCTCGGCTTCCAGGCCGCCCAGCATCGCCAGCGCGCGGGCGAAGATGCCCTTGTCGGCGCCGGTTCCGAAGGTGGCCTGGCAAGCGATCGCGATCAGTTCGTCGAGCGTCGGGCCGGCTCCGCCGGGGCTGGTGCGCCCAGCAGACGAGCGCCGGCGAGCGGCTTCCTGGCGCTGCTTGTGCGCCCTGCGTTGTTGGCTGTTGCGTCCCATCGACAGAGTGTGGCAGAGGGGCGCGCGACGGTTTTAGCCGGTGTCGTTCAGCCGGTGTCGTTCAGCCGGTGTAGTACCGGTCGGCGACGGTGAGGGCCTCGTCGAGGATGGCGAGGCCTTCCAGCACCTGGTCGGCGGAGGTGGTGCACGGCGGGGTGACCTGCAGGCGATTGAAGTGGATGAAGGGCCACAGGCCCTTCGCTTTGCAGGCGGCTGCCAGCTCGACCATCGGTTTCGCATCGGCACCGGTCGCGTTGTACGGCACCAGCGCCTCGCGGGTGTTGCGGTCCTTCACCAACTCGAGTGCCCAGAACACGCCGACGCCGCGCACGTCGCCGACGCTGGGGTGGTTGGCCTGCAGCTTCTCCAGACCGGGGGCGATCACGTCGGCGCCCAGCGAGCGGGCGTGCTCGATGATGCCCTCCTCCTTGAAGATGTTGATGCTGGCCACCGCCGAGGCACAGGCCAGCGGGTGGCCCGAGTATGTGAGGCCGCCGGGGTACACCTTGTCGCGGAACGTCTCCGACACCTTGCGGCTGATCACCACGCCGCCGATGGGCAGGTAGCCGGAGTTGACGCCCTTCGCGAAGCAGACCAGGTCGGGCTGCACGCCCCACTTTTGAAAGGCGAACCATTCGCCGCAACGGCCGAACCCGGCCATCACCTCGTCGCAGATCATCATGATGCCGTGGCGGTCGCATCGCTCGCGGATGCCGGCCAGGTAGCCGTCGGGCGGAACGAGGATGCCGTTGGTTCCCACGACGGTCTCGAGGATGATCGCGGCCACGGTGTGGGCGCCTTCGACCATCAGCACGTCGTCGAGGTGCTGCAGCGCACGTTGGCATTCTTCGGCCTCGCTGGTGCTGTGGAACGCGCTGCGGTAGGGGTACGGACCCCAGAACTTCACCACGCCGGGCATCCCTGGTTCGCTGGGCCAACGACGCGGGTCGCCGGTGAGGGTGATGGCACCGTTGGTGGCGCCGTGGTAGCTGCGGTAGTGGCTGAGCAGTTTGTTGCGGCCGGTGTGCAGGCGGGCCATGCGCACCGCGTTCTCCGTGGCCTCGGCGCCGCCGTTGGTGAAGAACACCATGTCGAGGTCTGAGTTCGAGATGTTGCTGGCAGCGACCTCGGTGATCAGGCGGGCTGCCTCGCTGCGGGCGTCATTGGCGTGGAACGGGGCCACCGTGCACAGCTTGTCGGCGTAGTCCTTGATGGCGGCGATCAGCTTGGGGTGCTGGTGGCCGATGTTGACGTTCACCAGTTGGCTGGAGAAATCGAGGTACCGGGTGCCGTCCTGCGTCCAGAACTCGCTGCCCAGAGCACGTGTGACCACCACCGGAGCGAGCGCACCCTGCGCGCTCCACGAGTGAAAGACGTGCTTGCGATCATTGGCGAAGGCGTCGTCGGGGTGGGTGTCGAGCACGGTCATGCCGGTCATCGTAGTTGTCACATGCGATGGCGTACAGACATGTCTTTGTGCCTGTACAAACATCGTCGGTAGGGTGCGCGGCGTGTGCGGCGCTCGAATCTGGAGGTGGCCGGGATGACCGTGGTCGTCGGGGTCGATGTCGGAGGAACCAAGACCAACGCGACGGTGCTCACCGAGGACGGCCGCTTCCTGATCGACCGCATGATCGAGGTGCCCAGCCGTGTGACTGACGGGCCCCGGGCCGCTGTCGAGTCGATCGCACGGGTGTACGCGGCCGCGCTCGACGCGGCTGGAACCTCGCCGTCGCGCGTGCTTGCGGTCGGCCTCGACACACCCGGTCCGGCGAGCGCCGGTGGCGTCATCTCACGGCGCGGTTCCACCAACTTCTCCCAGCGTGATTGGTGGGGTTTCGACGTACGGGCGGCGGTGGAACACGAGTTGCGCCTGCCCGTGATCTACAACAACGACGGCAATGCGGCTGCGCTCTACGCGCATCAGCAGCACTTCGGCGACGAGTCGGCGAGGCGATCGTCGGTGGCGGCCATCGTGGGCACCGGGCTCGGTGGCGGCGTGATCGAGATGGGCGCGGTGGTGCGCGGCGCATCGGGCATGGCCGGCGAACTCGGCCACGTGCACATCCCGATGTTCGGCCTGCTGGCACCCGGCCAACCGATGCCGACGTGCAACTGCGGGTTCGTCGGCGACCTGGAGAGCGTGGCTTCGTTGAGCGGCATCCGGAACAACCTGTTGCCGTACTGGCTGACGCAGTACCCCGATCATCGGCTCGCGGAGTTGCCGATCGATGCCGGCGCCAAGGCAGTGCGCGAGTACGCACAGCGCGGCGACGAGATGGCGTTGCGGATCTTCGAGCAGCAGGCGATGGCGATCGGTCGCATGTTCACGATCGCTGCCAACTTCACCGACCCCGACGCCTACTTTGTCGGTGGGGGCGTGGTGGAGGCCGATCCGCATTTCCGCGATTGGTTCCTCGACGGTGTGCAGCGGCACAGCGAGCTACGCGGCGAGCAGCGCGACCGCGCCGAGTTCCTGGTCGTCTCCGACCTCGACATGGCCGGTGCGCGTGGGTCGGCCATGGCTGCTCTCAACGCGATCCGGCCCTGATCCAACGGCTACTAGAGTCGGTCGCATGGGTGAGATCGTGACGTTCAAGAGCAATGGCCACACCTGCGACGGCTACATTGCCGGCTCCGGCCCCGGTGTGCTGGTGATCCAGGAGTGGTGGGGCCTCGTGCCGCACATCAAGGACGTCGTCGATCGCTTTGCCGCAGCCGGCTTCACGGCGCTCGCACCCGACCTCTACCACGGCGAGTCGAGCACCGAGCCCGACGGCGCGGGCAAGCTGATGATGGCGATGAACCTCCAACGAGCCGGCAAGGATCTCTGCGGAGCCATTTCTCTCCTGCAGGAACGCTCGGGCACCGCCAAGGTCGGGGTGGTCGGGTATTGCATGGGTGGCGGGCTCGCACTGGTGGCGGCCGCGCAGCATCCTGAGGCGGTGGCCGCAGTGGCGCCGTACTACGGCGTGATCCCGTGGGCGTCGGCCCAGCCGGACTGGGCCGCGATCACTGCGACCGTGGTGGGCGAGTACGCCGAGTTCGACGACCACGCCGGCCCCGAGGCCAGCCAGGCGCTGCAGGCCAAGCTGCGCGAACTGGGCAAAGACGCCACGCTGCACGTGCACCCCGGTACCCACCATGCCTTCTTCAACGACTCCCGCCCGGAGGTCTACGACGCCGCGGCCGCTGCGGAGTCGTGGGACCGGACCATCGGACTGTTCCGCAGCAGCCTGTGAGGTGCTGG
>JANONE010000153.1:0-5311 GCA_031420675.1 Ilumatobacteraceae bacterium
CAGTGTTGGCTGCCATGGCCTCACTTGCCGAGCAGGTCGAGCAATGCCAGCTTCTGTTGCGCGCCGAGACCCTGCACGCGCCGGTTGTCGGCGATGCCGATGTCGGCGATGATCTTGCGCGCCTTGACCTTGCCGACGCCAGGTAGTGATTCCAGCAGCGAAACGACCTTCAACTTGCCGACGGTGCTGCTGGTGGATGCCAGCGCCTCGGCGAGGGAGACGGAGCCCATCTTCAACTGGTTCTTCAGCTCGGCGCGGGCGGCGCGAGCCTCGGCAGCCTTGGCGAGCGCGTTCGTACGCTGTTCGGGTGTGAGTTGCGGGGGTGTTGCCATGTACCGACCTTAGCGCCGATGGAACCGCGCGCGGTGACAATCAGCGCGTGGTGGGGATGGCAGCCCACCCCGGTGTGCAAGGCCGGTGAGCTGCGCCGGGCCAAGACCACGCGCTGCGCACCACGCCAACAGCTCCTGTTGCACGTGCATCGACGCCTGCGGGTCGGCGAAGGTGGCGGTGCCCACCTGCACCGCGCTGGCGCCGGCGAGCATCATTTCGGCAGCGTCCCAGCCACTCGCCACTCCCCCGACCCCGACGATCGGCAGCTTCGGCAGCGCCGCGTGCACGTCGTAGATCGTGCGCACCGCCACTGCATGCACCGGCCTGCCGCTGTACCCGCCACCGCCGGCGCCCAGCGCGGGCAGGCCGGTGACCTGGTCGAGAACCATGCCCAACAGGGTGTTGCTGAGCGTGACCGCTTCGGCCCCGGCCTGGTGAACGGCGCCGGCGATGTCGACGACCCGATCAGTGTTGGGGCTGAGCTTCGCCCACCGCGGCCGGCCACAGCCTGCCGTGGCCTCGATCACCTCGGCCGACAGTGCTGCGTCGTGGGCGAAGATGCCCCTGCGGCCCTCCAGGTTCGGGCACGAGAGGTTCACCTCCACCGCCACCACCGCCGGCGGCGCACTGGCCAGTTGCTCGGCAGCCAACCGGTAGTCGTCGACCGATCGGCCCCAGATGCTGGCGACGACGCGAGCGCCGGTGGCGAGTAACGCCGGCAGCTCCTCGGCCAACCAGTGCTGTACACCGCGCCCCTGCAGCCCGACGGCGTTGATCATCCCGCTGCCGGCCGGGTGCACACGCGGCGGCGGGTTGCCCGCCCACTCGAACGCCGCCAACGACTTGACGACGACCGCGCCCAGCGCCGAAAGGTCCATGTACGGCGCCAGCTCGGCGCCATGCCCTGCCGTTCCCGACGCCGTCATCACCGGCGCAAGCAGCTCCACCGAGCCGATGCGGACCGACGAGCCGGCGCTCACGCGTGGAACTCCTGCAGCGAGCGCACGCTGATCTCGCGACCGACCATCTCGGCCATTCCTTGCACCGCTGCGAGGGCGGCCTCGACGGTGGTGACCGAACTGACGTGATGGCTGTTCGCCGCCTTCCGGATGCGCTCGCCGTCGGTGCGGCCACCGCGCCCCTGCGGGGTGTTGATGACGAATGCGATCTGGCCGCTCTCGATCAGCTTGACCGCGTTGATGCCGTGGCCGTCGGAGATCTTGCCGACCACCTGATCGACGGTGATGCCGAAGCGACCGAGGTATTCGCATGTGCCCTTCGTCGCTGCAATGCCCAGGCCCAGCTCGCGCAGCTTTGCGGCCACCACCAGCCCGGCGGGTTTGTCGCCGTCGGCCAGCGAGAGGAACACGGTGCCCTCTGTCGGTAGCAGTGTGCCGGCAGCGAGTTCGGCCTTGAAGTAAGCCTTGCCGAAGGTGGTGTCGATGCCCATCACCTCGCCCGTGCTGCGCATCTCCGGACCCAGCGCGGTGTCCACTTCGGGGAAGCGGCTGAACGGCAGCACCGCCTCCTTGATGGCCACGTGGCCATGATCACTGGGCGGGCACAGCAGGCCCTCGGTGCGCAGTTCGGCAAGCGTGGCACCCAACATCACCCTGCTGGCCACCTTCGCCAGCGGCACACCGGTGGCCTTGGCCACGAACGGCACGGTGCGGCTCGCCCGCGGGTTGGCCTCGATCACGTAGACGGTGGTGCCCAGCACTGCGTACTGGACGTTGATCAGGCCGCGTACGTCGAGCGCCTTCGCGATCGACTTGGTGTAGCACTCGATGACCTCGACGATCCACGAGGGCAGCGTCTGCGGCGGAATCGCGCATGCCGAGTCGCCGCTGTGCACACCGGCTTCCTCCACGTGCTCCATCACACCCCCGATGAGCACCTCACCGGTGTGGTCGCGGATGGCATCGACATCGACCTCGGTGGCATCCTCCAGGAAACGATCGACGAGGACGGGTCGCTCAGCGGAGAGGCCGCCTTCCTTGCCGAGCGAGCCGAAACCGGTCAGTTCGGCCATCGCGCGAGCGAGGTGGTTGCGGTCGTGCACAATCTGCATCGCCCTGCCGCCCAGCACGTAGCTGGGGCGTACCAGCACCGGAAAACCGACCTCGTCGACGATGGTTAGCGCCTGCTCGAGGTCGGTGGCGGTGCCACCAGGAGGCTGCGGGATGTGCAGGTCGGTGCACAGCGCACTCCACTTCTCGCGATCCTCGGCGAGGTCGATCGAGGCCGGCGACGTGCCCGCGATCAGTGCCACGGGGAGCTGCCCGGACAGCTTCAACGGCGTCTGACCGCCGAGCGAGACGATGATCTTCGGTGCCACTCCCCCGGATGCAACTGTTTCGGCAGCAATGACGTTGAGCACGTCCTCGCGAGTGAGCGGTTCGAAGTAGAGGCGGTCGCTGGTGTCGTAGTCGGTGGAGACGGTCTCCGGGTTGCAGTTGATCATCACCGTCTCGAACCCAGCTGCCCGCAGTGCGAACGACGCGTGCACGCAGCAGTAGTCGAACTCGATGCCTTGACCGATCCGGTTGGGGCCGCTGCCCAGGATGACCACGCGCGGACGGTCGCTGGGCCGTACCTCGTTCTCGTCCTCCCAGGTGCTGTAGTGGTAAGGCGTCTCGGCGGCGAACTCGGCGGCACACGAGTCGACCGTCTTGTACGTGGGCATCACACCGACGGCTTCGCGAGCGGCGCGCACCTCCAACTCGTCGAGACCCCACGCAAACGCGAGCTGCGCGTCGCTGAAGCCGAACTGCTTCGCTCGCTTCCACGCGCGACGAGTCATCCCCGCCATGCCCGCCTGGGTGAAGACGACGCGCTCCTCCATGATTTGCTGCATCTGGTCGAGGAACCAGTTGTCGATGCGACAGGCCCCGTGGATGCGCTCGATGCTGACGCCCCGACGCAGCAGTTCGCCCACCTGGAAGATTCGCTCCGGCGTGGGGATGGCGACAGCGGCCAACAGGTCGTCGTCGGTGCAGTCGGCCAACTGTGCCTCGCCAGGGTCGCATCCCAGGCCGTAGCGCCCTTGCTCCAGCGAACGCAGGCCCTTCTGCAGGCTCTCGGTGAAGGTGCGGCCGATCGACATGGCCTCGCCGACGGACTGCATCTGGGTGCCGAGGATGCCCTTCGTACCGGGCAGCTTCTCGAATGCCCACCGCGGGATCTTGGTGACCACGTAGTCGATGGACGGCTCGAAGCTGGCCGGCGTCGCTGTCGTTGCGGTTGACGTGATGTCGTTGGAGATCTCGTCCAGCGTGTATCCGACGGCCAACTTGGCGGCGATCTTCGCGATCGGGAAGCCGGTGGCCTTCGAGGCCAAGGCGCTGGACCGCGACACGCGCGGGTTCATCTCGATGACGACCTGCTCGCCGGTCGCCGGGTTGACCGCGAACTGCACGTTGCTGCCGCCGGTCTCGACGCCGACGCGACGGATGCACGCGAAGGCCGCATCGCGCATCTCCTGGTATTCGACATCGCTGAGCGTCTGAACCGGTGCGACGGTGATGCTGTCGCCGGTGTGCACGCCCATCGGGTCGATGTTCTCGATACTGCAGATGATCACGCAGTTGTCGGCGCAGTCGCGCATGACCTCCAGCTCGTATTCCTTCCAGCCGGCGATGCTCCTCTCGATGAGGATCTCGTCGATCGGGCTGGCATCGAGACCGTTGGCCGCGATCACTTCGAACTCCTCGAGGGTGCTGGCGATACCCGTGCCGCAACCGCCGAGGATGTACGCCGGACGGACGATGCATGGCAGGCCGATATCGGCCAGCACCAGGCGCGCCTCCTTCATGTCGTGCGCCACACCGCTGGGTGGCACCTTCAGTCCGATCTCGATCATCGCCTGCTTGAACTTGCCGCGGTCCTCGGCGGTGGCGATGGCCACAGCATTGGCACCGATCATCTCGGGTGTGCCCGGCACGCCGATGATGCCCATCTCGTAGAGCGCCATCGCCGTGTTGAGCCCGGTCTGGCCGCCCATTGTGGGCAGCACCGCGTCGGGCTGCTCGCGCTCTATGATCTTGGCGACGACCTCAGGCGTGATCGGCTCCACGTAGGTGGCATGGGCGAAGTCGGGGTCGGTCATGATTGTCGCCGGGTTCGAGTTGACCAGGATGACCCGGTAGCCCTCCTCCTTCAGCACACGGCACGCTTGGGTGCCCGAGTAGTCGAACTCGCAGGCCTGGCCGATGACGATCGGGCCGGAGCCGATGATGAGGATGCTGTGGATGTCGGTGCGCTTGGGCATCACGCACCCACCTTCACGCCGAGGCCGTCGGCCATCAGCTCGTCGAACATGTGGAACAGGTACCTGCTGTCGTGTGGGCCGGGCCCGGCTTCGGGGTGGTACTGCACGCTGAAGGCTGGAGCGCCCAGCACCCGCATGCCCTCGTTGGTGAAGTCGTTGAGGTTGAGGTGCGTGACCTCCACCTTGCCCTCCAGGCTGGCCGGGTCGACGCAGAAGTTGTGGTTCTGGCTGGTGATCTCCACGTGGCCGGTGCTTTCATGGCGCACTGGGTGGTTGCCGCCGTGATGACCGTACGGCAGCTTGAACGTGTCGCCGCCGAGCGCCCTGCTGAGCAGTTGGTGTCCGAGGCAGATCCCGAAGATCGGCACCTGGCCGATCAGTTCACCGATGGCCTGCACGGCGTAGCCAACCATCGCCGGGTCGCCCGGGCCGTTGCTCAGGAACACACCATCAGGGCGGCGAGCAAGCACGTCGGCGGCTGTTGTGGAGGCCGGCACGACTTCGACGATTCCGAGACCGGAGAGGTGCCGCAGAATGGTGGTCTTGATGCCGAAGTCGTAGGCAACGATCCGGCGGGGCCCGCCATCACCGAACGGCACGGAGTATGAGTCGGTGGTGGTGACTTCGGCGACGAGGTCGATGCCATCGGTGCCCCGCTCTGCCGCAGCGGCGGCTCGCAGCGTTGCTTCTTCGACACCACCGACCCCG
>JANONE010000154.1:0-18329 GCA_031420675.1 Ilumatobacteraceae bacterium
GCACCGAGGAGATCACGAACGGGATCGCGTACTTCTTCTCCTTGGCATGGAGCGCCGGCACGATGAAGCGCCAGAGCTGCCACATGATGACGGGCATCGCCAGGATGATGCCGCCGTAGGTGCAGATCGCGAGGCGTGTGGTGAAGCCTTCGAGCGGACCGATGAACTGCAAGTCGCCACACGTGATCTTGGTGTTGTTCCTACACAGGTCGGTGTAGGGCTTGCGCAGGAACCGCAGCACCTGGTCGTAGAACGCCAGCAACACGATGATGCCCACCACGATGGCGAGCACCGAGCGGATGATACGCGTGCGCAGTTCTGCCAGATGCTCGGTGAGCGTCATGCGATCTTCAGGCGTTTTGATCTTGGTGCGATCTGGATCGCCCCGGAAGGGCACCTTCATTCGGTGTCGTCCTCCGGGGCTGGCTCGGGAGCCGCCGCCAGCTCGACCGCAGGCACTTCTGGCGCGGCCGGGTCGTTGTCGGTGCCGTGACCGGCGGGAGCGTCGGCCCGGGCGATGCGGGTCTGTCGGCGCGGGTTGGCGCTACCGAAGTTGAGGCCCTGATCGCGGCGCGGCGTCGGTGCCGGCTGCGGCGTGACTGCGCTGACACCCGGCTTCGCTGTCGGCGATGCGGATGCCGACGAAGCATTGTCGGGGTCGATCTCGAACTTGGCCGCATCGCGTACGAGGTTGGCGGTTTCGCGAAGCTCGCGCATCGGCTCGTCGAGCACTTGGCGAAACTCGCCCTGAAAGCCGTTGGCCATCTTCTTGAACTCGCTGTAGGCCTTGGTGAACTTGCGCACTGCATCTGGCAGCTTCTCGGGTCCGAGGATCACGAGAGCGACCAGCAGAAGAAAGATCAGCTCACTCCCCTGAATGTTGAACACCCGGCGAGTCTAGGAGGAAGGAACCCGTTGCGCCGCTGCACCCCGGGGCATGTTGTGCGCGTCGAATCACATCGGGGGGCCGGAGGTGCCATCATCGTGCGGTGCAACAACGACTTCCATCGCTGCTCGACACCCCGATCGCGTTCGCCCATCGTGGCGCCAGGGCGTATGCCCCGGAGAACACCCTGGAGGCGTTCGCGCTGGGCCTCGAGCTGGGCGCCAACGGCCTGGAGAGCGATGTGTGGGTGACGGCCGATGGCGTTCCCGTGCTCGACCATGACGGCCTGGTGACGCGCTCGCTTGGTCGGGGCAAGCCGATCGCAGGCTTTCGTCGCTCCCAGCTGCCCGCGCATGTGCCGTCGCTGGCCGATCTGATCGATCGTTGTGGCTCCGCGTACCACCTCTCACTCGATCTCAAGGATCCCCAGTCGGGCCAGGCAGTGATCGACGTGGTGCGCGAGGCCGCTCCTGTCATGCTGGAGCGCCTTTGGCTGTGTTCCCCCGTCTGGGAGTCGCTCCTCCCTCTGCGCGGTCACGGCGCCAAGCTGGTGGACAGCACCGGGTTGCAGCGGATCAAGGAGGGCGCCGAGCGGCGGGCGGCAACGCTGGCGGCGCAGGGCATCGATGCCCTCAACATGCATCACCGCGACTGGAGCGGGGGTCTCGTCGCCCTGCTGCACCGCTTCGACCGAGTCGCGTTCGGTTGGGACATGCAGGAGCCTCACATCCTCGAGCGCGGCCTTCGCATGGGGCTCGATGGCGTGTACAGCGATTACCCGGATCGCATGATGGATGCTTTTCGCAAGCACACGGACTGATGCCCGGTGGCAGTGGGCTAGAGCCAGCGCCAGTCGCCGACCGGCCAGATGACCACGAACGCGCGGCCGATCAGGTCGCCGTACGTGATCGGGCCCAGAGCCCGGCTGTCCTTGGAGCCAGAGCGGTTGTCACCCATGACGAACACATGGTCGGTGGGCACTTGCAGCTGCGCCTGATCCTGGCCGCAGCTGGTGGCGGTCACGACCGCCGGGTCGAGATACGGCTCGACGAGTTCGCGACCGTCGATGTACAGAATGCACGAGCGGTACTCGATGATCTCACCGGGCAGCGCGACGACACGCTTGATGAGGTCGCGTTCGCCGGCACCTTCGATGGTCTTGAGCACGACCACGTCGCCACGGCGAGGGTCGTGCAGCCGATAGCTGAGCTTGTTGACCAGCACTCGATCGCCGTTGTGCAACGTGGTGTCCATCGAGTGACCGGAGACGGCGAACTGCTGCAGGACGAACGCCCGCACGATGAGGGCCGCAGTCACCGCCACCGTGATCACGATGAACCATTCCGTCCAGGCGTTGCGCTTCGTGCGTGTGCCGGGGGCGGGCTCCGGCGAGGTGTCGTCCTCGTCCTCATCGATGAACCCGGGCTCGAGCGTTTCCACCCGGTGGCCGGGATCGCCCGGCGACCGCCCCTGCATCAGGGCATCGATCGCCGTGGATCGCAGAGGCTCGTCGGACATCGGCCACACGCTAGCGGTGTCTCGCCCGAGCGCCGCGGCAGGGTCGGCGCCAATCGGGCAAACCCACCTAGAGCGACGCGATGAGCTTCTCCACCCGCTCGTCGCGGCTGCGGAAGGGGTCTTTGCAGAGCACGGTGCGCTGGGCCTGATCGTTCAGTTTCAGGTGCACCCAGTCGACCGTGTAGTCGCGTTTGCGTTCCTTGGCCCGCTTGATGAACTCGCCGCGCAGTCGCGCCCGGGTGGTCTGCGGTGGCGTCTCGATCGCTGCCTCGATGTCGGTATCGAGGCACATGCGTTCGATCATGCCCCGGTCCTGCAGCTTGTAGAACGGGCTGCGCTCACGGGAGATGTCGTGGTACTGCAGGTCGAGCAGTTGCACCCGGGCATGCCCCAGCGGTAGGTCGTGGCGGGCACGGAACGCTTCGATCAGGCGGTACTTGATGACCCAATCGACCTCACGGTCCAGTTTCAGCGGGTCGTTCTCGATGGTGCTGATGCAGTGCTCCCACATCTCCAGCGCCTTCTGCTCCATCGGCGGAAAACCCTTCGTGTCCGCGTAGCGCAGCGCCCGGTCCAGGTACTCGCGCTGGATGTCGAGCGCGCTCACCTCGCGGCCATTGGACAGGCGCACCTTGCGCCGGCACGTCATGTCGTGACTGATGTCGCGAATGGCACGGATCGGGTTCTCCAGCGTCATGTCGCGCAGCACCACGTTGGGATCCTCCAGCATGCGCAGCATGCAGGCCGCCGAGCCCACCTTCACGAACGTGGTGTATTCGCTCATGTTGCTGTCGCCGACGATCACGTGCAGTCGGCGGTACTTCTCGGCGTCGGCGTGGGGTTCGTCGCGGGTGTTGATGATCGGCCGACTGCGGGTGGTGGCGCTGCTCACACCCTCCCAGATGTGCTCGGCACGTTGTGCCATCGAGAACGTCGCGCCCCGTGCCGTCTGCAGCACCTTGCCCGAGCCGGTGAAGATCTGGCGACTGACGAAGAACGGGATGAGCACCTCGGCGTAGTGCGCCATGTCGTCGCCGCGGCTGGTGAGGTAGTTCTCGTGGCAGCCGTAACTGTTACCGGCCGAGTCGGTGTTGTTCTTGAACAGGTAGATGGTGCCGCGTATCCCCTCCTCGCGGAGGCGTTGCTCGGCGGATTGCAGTAGCCCTTCAAGGATGCGTTCACCGGCTTTGTCGTGCACCACCAGGTCGTAGAGGCTGTCGCACTCAGGTGTGGCGTATTCGGGGTGCGAGCCGACATCGAGGTACAGGCGGGCACCGTTCTGCAAGAACACGTTGCTGCTGCGGCCCCAACTGACCACCTTGCGGAACAGGTAACGGGCAACCTCATCGGGGCTGAGCCGCCGCTGGCCGCGGAGCGTGCATGTGACCCCGTACTCGTTCTCGAGTCCGAAGATTCGCCGCTCCATGCGCGCACCGTAGCGCACACCTCCGACGGTTTCCTGCCCACGACGCGGATGCCAGGGCTTCCCGCTCGTTCTGCGGCCCGAAACCGTTGTTCGCCTCAGCGGGCGGCGGCGAAACGAAGGGTGCTTCCCAGTGGCGCCTGCGCGGCATGGCCGACATCGGCGTCATCGATGACGGCGATCACGGGATAGCCGCCGGTCGTCGGGTGGTCGGCCAGCATCAGGATCGGATGCCCATCGGGCGGCACCTGCACCGCCCCTTCGAGCAGGCCCTCCGACGGCAGTTGTTGGTGGCGGAGCGGAACGAGGGGTGCACCCGCGAGGCGGACGCCGACCCGACTGGTGGCGGTGACGGTGAATGGCGTCGACAGCAACGTCGACCACGCCGATGCCGTGAACCAATCGCGCCGGGGGCCGGGCCACACGCGCAGCGTCGTCTGCAGCGGTCGCCGCGGTGCTCCCTCCGTCGCGGCCGGCACTGCCGGGTCGGGGCCGACGATCAACTCGTCGCCGGCGCCGTGCACACCACCACGGACGGCAACGTAGCAGCGTGCGCCATCGAGCAGGCGGCCGATGCGCAGGCGGGATCCCGCCGGCAGCACCACCGGGCTGCCCCAACCGACCGCTGGGCCACCGCTGACGACGACATCGGCCAGCGCGCCGGTGATGGCCACCATCGCCGCCTGATGAAGGGCGAGCACCAGTCCCCCGGACGTCTCGACACCGGCGCCGTCCTCAGCGTTGCCGACCAGACGATTGGCGAGGGCCAGGGCGGCCCGATCGAGCGCCCCTCCCCTGCTCTGACCCAACCACGCCCTCCCCGCGTGGCCACCTCCGAGCACCGAGCCGGCGATGCCCCACGACTCGACGGTGATCATCTCGCCCGGAACCTCACCGTCGCACCCGGCGGCAGCAGCGCCGCAGGGTCGCGGGCATCGTCCCAGAGCACCGCGTCGGTACGACCCAGGAGGTGCCACCCGCCCGGGCTCTCCCGCGGGTACACGCCGGTGAACTCGGCAGCAATTGCCACCGAGCCGGCCGGCACCCTGGTGCGCGGGCTGCTTCGGCGAGGCAGGTGGAGGGCCGGCGGCGAGCCGACCAGGTAGCTGAAGCCGGGCATGAACCCGCAGAAGGCAGATGTGTACACGGCGCCGGTGTGCAGCGCGATCAGTTCGTCCACCGGAAGCCCGCACACCGCAGCGACGTACGCCAGGTCTTCGCCGTCGTAGTCGACGTCGATCGTGGTCGCGGCGCCGGTCGGCATCGGGACGTCCTGCGCATCTGCTGGTACGAGCAGTGCGGTGTCCAGCGAGCCGTCGTGCACGACCAACACGGTGCGCGCTGCCGGGACGACGTCGATCAGTCCGGCCAGATGACCGTTGCGCCACGCACCGGACGAGGCCATCACCTCTGCAAGCGTGCTGAACTCGGCGAGGACCGCTCGCGGCCCGTACGGCAACAGCCTCACAGCACGAACGGGCGCAGCTGGAAACCGGCCGATGAGAGGGCACGGGCGACTTCGGCGACGATCGCCGGAGCACCCGGCGTGTCGGAGTGGACAGACACCGATTCGGCTCCGCCCGCTGCCAACTCCACCGCCTGGACCGCCGCGACAATGGGGTCGGTGATGAGCGCGCCGGCTTGTGTGCGGGGCACCAGCAGGCCGCCGGCGGTGTACGCGCGATCAGCGAAGCCCTCCGTCACGAATCGCAGGCCGCGCTGCTCGCACGCGCGCTGGATCGCGGAACTCGGGAGGCCCAGCAGCGCCAGCGACGAATCGAACTCGAACACGGCAGCGGCCACCGCCGCGGCCTGCACATCGTGCTCGACGATCGCGTTGTAGAGCGCGCCGTGCGGCTTGACGTATCGCACTCGACCACCGGCGAGGCGGGCGAACCCATCGAGCGCGCCCAGCTGGTAGACCACGGCGTCAGCGAGCTCGTTGGCTTCCATGTCGATGAACCGACGACCGAACCCGACCAGATCGGGGTAGCTCACCTGCGCCCCGACGACGCAGCCGTGCTTGCCGGCGAGCGCGCAGGTGCGCCGCATGATCGAGGGGTCGCCGGCGTGGTACCCACACGCAACATTCACCGAGGTGAGCAGCGGCATCAGCGCCTCGTCGGGGCCACCGGCCCACGTGCCGAACCCCTCGCCCACATCGCTGTTGAGATCGATGCGGCCGATCGTGCCCATCGATCAGCCGGCCAACGCCTCGGCGACCGTCTCGTCACCGAGGCGACGGAAGCACCGGCGACCATTGCTGCGCGACAACAGCGCGACTTCCAGGTCGCTGGCCGTCAGCGTGCGTTCCGGGCCCGACAAAGCCTTCGTCGCCTCGCACACCGCCGCGGCAAGGCTCTGCCCGTCGACGAACGAATCCTTCATCCGCCCACCAATGGCCTCGGCATCGCCGCCCAGCACGGTGTAGCGACGCTCGTCGACCACCGTGCCGGCGTAGAGGATGTGGAAGAGCTGGTCGCCGGCGGCGGTGTGGCCCACCTCGGCCACGAGGATCTCGACTTCCATCGGTTTCATCTCATGAGTGAAGATCTGACCCAGGATCTGCGCATAGTTGTTGGCCAGGCTGCGTGCGTCGACGTCGTCGCGGCTGTATTGGAAGCCCTTCAGGTCGGCGGCGCGCACGCCGGCCACTCGGAGCTGGTCGAACTCGTTGTACTTGCCGACGCCCGCGAAGGCGATGCGGTCGTAGAGCTCACTGATCTTGCGCAGCGTGTTGCTGGCATTCTCGGCGACCAGCGCGATGCCGTCGTCGAAGCGAACAGCCACCAGCGCACGCCCGCGGGCAATCCCTTTGCGCGCATAGTCGGCGCGATCCTTCATCACCTGCTCGGGTGCGACGTAGAAGGGCATGCTCACCGGCTGCGTACCTCCGTCGCGATGGATTCGAAGACGGACACGAGTTCTGCGTCGTCAAGCCGTGACCACCCATCGGCGGTGATGGTGGCCACCACTGGGTAGATGCCGCGGAGGGCGTCGGGGCCGCCGGTGGAGGAGTCGGCATCGGCGGCTTCCCACAGGCCGCGGCAGGCCAACGCGACTGCGGCAGCACGGTCGAGGTTGTCGCGCCAGCCGATCTTGATCACCGTGCCGGCGTGCAACATTCCCGACCCGGTTGCCACGTAGTCATGCTCCTCATAGCGGCCGCCGGTGAGGTCGTACGTGAACAGCCGGCCGTTCTCACGGCGCAGGTCGTAGCCGGCGAAGATCGGCACCACCACCATGCCCTGCATGGCAGCCGGCAAATTGCCGCGCACCATCATGCTCAGCTGGTTGGCCTTGCCCTCCAGGCTCAGTGCAGAACCCTCGACCTTCTCGTAGTGCTCGAGCTGCAGCTGGAACAGCTTGATCATCTCCATGGCGGGCCCCGCCGCACCGGCGATGGCGACCCCGCTGTGCAGATCGGCCTGGACCACCTTCTCCATGCCCCGATGGCTGATCAGGTTGCCGCTCGTGGCGCGGCGATCACCGGCCATCACGACGCCGTCGGCGAAGCGCAGGGCAACGCACGTGGTGGCGTGCGGTACCGACATCTCACCGTACCCGTCGGTCGTGGCAGCCGTTGCCAAGCCGACACGCTTGAGCAGTTCGGGGAAGCTCGAACCCGGATCCGCGCCGGGGGTGAACATCGGCATCGACATGGGGCTACTGGCCGCCCTTTTGGACGTACGACTTGACGAAGTCTTCGGCGTTGGTCTCCAACACGTCGTCGATCTCGTCGAGCAGGTCGTCGAGTTCGGCCTTCAGCTTGTCGCCGCTGCCGGCCACTGCAGGCGCGGCCTCGACGGTTTCCTCGGTGCGGCTCGGTGTCGGCTTCTGTTTCTGCGTGCGTTCAGCCATGTGCTCCCCTGTCTGTGCGGACCCGCGGGCCGGTCTTCAGGCGCCCAGCCGGGCCAGCAGCTCGGCTGGGGTATCGCTTTCGTCGATCAACCTAGCGACGGATTCTGCCGTGCCGCGCAATGGTTCCATCATCGGCACGCGGCGCAACGGGTCGCGACCGATGTCGAACACCAGGCTGTCCCAGTTGGCGGCGACGATCTCGCCCGGCCATTTGGCCAGGCACCGACCACGGAAGTACGCCCGAGTGGTCAGCGGAGGGTTCACCATCGCGTCACGAACCTCTGCTTCGGTGGTGAGGACGTCGAGGCCCACCCGCCTCGCGAGGCACTTCTCGCGCCGGAGGTCGTGATACTGCAGATCGAGTGCTTTCAGTCGTGCGTCGCCGGGGCGTGCATCGTGCCGTGCGGCATAGGCCTGCACGATGCGCCGCTTTGCGACCCAATCCACTTGGTGGGCCACCGAATCAGGATCGTGCTCCAGCCCGGCGAGGATGCTCTCCCAGAGCGCGAGCACGTCGCGCCCGACCTCGTGCCCGACGGCGGCGAGCCCGTGTGACCGCTCGTACTTCTGTGCGCGTTCCAGCAACTCCCACTGCACTTCGAGGGCAGTCGCCTGCCGGCCGTTGCGCAACAGGATCGTTCGCTGCAAGGAAGGATCGTGACTGACCTGGCGGATGGCAGCGACAGGATTCGCCAACTCGAGATCGTCGCCGAGCACGTCGTCCTCGATCATTGCCAGCACGACGGCCGCGGCGCCGAGCTTCACGAAGGTTGCGGTCTCGCTCATGTTCGCATCGCCCACGATGACGTGCAGTCGTCGGTACTTGTTGGGGTCACAATGCGGCTCGTCGCGCGTGTTCACGATCGGACGCTTCAGCGTGGTCTCCAAGCCGACTTCCTCCTCGAAGAAGTCGGCACGTTGGCTGATCTGGTAGGGGACGTCGTCGGCCGACATGCCCGGGATTTCGCAGCCGACCTTGCCCGCGCCGACCACGATCTGACGGGTGACGAAGTGAGGAGTGACCTGGTGCACGATGCGACCGAACGGAACCGCGCGGGCGACGAGGTAGTTCTCGTGGCAGCCGTAGCTGTTGCCCTTTCCGTCGGAGTTGTTCTTGTGGCACAACACCTCGGCGCCGTCGGGCAACATCGCCGTCGCCGCCTGCATGCTTGCCCAGACGATCTCCTCGCCTGCCCGGTCGAACACCAACGCTTCGCGCGCGGTGAGGCACTCGGGCGTGCTGATCTCCGGGTGGGCATGATCGACGTAGTAGCGGGCACCGTTGGTGAGCACGGCGTTGACGAGGTGGGTCTCCACCTCTGGGGCGAGCAGGTCGTCGACGTTGAAACCGCGTGCGTCGCTGCCGGGGTGCTCGTCCTCGAAATCCCAACCCACCCTTCGGTGCGTCGCGGCAAGGTAGGCGTTGATCAGCAACGACGAGGCGGTGACCGGGTTGCTGGCGTTCTCGCGCACCGGACCGCGCACGAGGATCCCGTACTCGGTCTCGATTCCGCAGACCTTGGGGATCGCCATGAGGTGGACCCTAACGCCAATCGTCGGTTGCCGCCGGTGCAAAACGCCTAGAGGTACTGCCCGGTGCCGACCCGTTCGATGGCTCGGCCACCTGCACGATCCTTCTCCTCACGACCCTTCACCAAGGTGCGGATGAAGACGATGCGCTCGCCCTTCTTGCCGCTGATCTTTGCCCAGTCGTCGGGGTTGGTGGTGTTCGGGAGATCTTCGTGTTCCTTGTACTCCTGCTTGATGCTGTCCAGCATGTCGGTGAGGCAGACCCCACGAGTGCCCCCGGCGATCACACGTTTGATGGC
Source organism: Ilumatobacteraceae bacterium (assembly GCA_031420675.1). Classification (GTDB taxonomy): domain Bacteria; phylum Actinomycetota; class Acidimicrobiia; order Acidimicrobiales; family Ilumatobacteraceae; genus UBA668. Next base: position 9,518 of record JANONE010000154.1, read on the forward strand.
CAGCTTCTTGGCTCGCCGCACGATGTTCTCGATCATCGCCCCTGACGCGAAGTCCTTGTAGTACAGGATCTCCTTGTCGCCGTTCTGGTACGTGACCTCGAGGAACTTGTTGGACTCATCTTCGCGATACATCTCGACCACCGTCGCGTCGATCATCACCGGCACCGACGACTGCGCGTCGATCGGGATCTCGTCGGTGAGGTACTGGGAGAAGATCTGCCGGGCAGCAACCGCATTGGGTCGTTCGATCTTGATCTTCACGTCCAGCCGGCCCGGGCGCAGGATCGCCGGATCGATCAGGTCTTCGCGGTTGGTGGCGCCGATCACGATTACGTTGCGCAGCCCTTCCACACCATCGATCTCGGCAAGCAACTGCGGCACGATGGTGCTCTCCATGTCACTGCTGATGCCAGAGCCGCGAGTCCGGAACATGGAATCCATCTCGTCGAAGAAGACGATTACCGGCCAGCCCTCCTCACTCTTCTCACGCGCACGTTGGAACACGAGACGGATCTGCCGCTCGGTCTCGCCGACGTACTTGTTCAGCAACTCGGGGCCCTTGATGTTGATGAAGTAACTGCGCCCCTTCTCGCCACCGGTCTTCTCGGCCACCTTCTTGGCCAACGAGTTGGCAACCGCCTTGGCGATGAGGGTCTTGCCACAGCCCGGAGGGCCGTAGAGCAGGATGCCCTTGGGCGCCGGCAACTGGTGTTCGGCGAAGAGGTCGGCGTACAGGAACGGCAGCTCGACGGCGTCGGCGATCTGCTCGATCTGTGTGTCGAGACCGCCGATGTCGGCGTACGAGATGTCGGGCACCTCCTCGAGCAGCAGGTCTTCCACCTCCGGTCGCGGCAGCTTCTCGAGCAGCATGTTGCTGCGCGGGTCGAGCCGCATCGTGTCGCCGCTGCGCAGGTGCGCTCCCCGCAGCACATCTGCCAGCTCGCACACGCGCTCCTCGTCGGCGCGACCCACGACCAGCGCCCGCACGCCGTCGTCGAGCAGTTCCTTGATCGTCACGACCTCACCGGTGATCTCCGGCTGGCGAGCATGCACCACGTTGAAGCTTTCGTTGAGCACGACCTCGGAGCCCCGCGGCAGATCCTCATGGTCGATGTCGGGATGCAGGCTGACGCGCATCTTGCGGCCGCTGGTGAGCACGTCGACCGTGCCATCGTCGTTCTTGCCGACGATCACCCCATACGCCGAAGGCGGTTGGGTGAGCTTCTCGACCTCGTCGCGCAGAGCGGCGATGTGCTCGCGAGCCTCGCGCAGGGTGTAGCTGAGCTTCTCGTTCTGCGAGACGGCATGGGCCAGTTGCCCTTTGGTCTCCAGCAACCGTTCCTCCAACGCTCGTTGCCGCTTGGGTGCGTCGACGAGCTTGCGCCGCAACTGTTCGATCTCACCCTCGAGCACGATGAGCTGCGCCTGCAGCACCGCCATCGACTCGTTGGTATCACCATCGGTCATGGCAGGAACCTAACACCGTGGGGCCCGGCCATGCCCGCCATCAGCGAACCCCACCGTGCAAATCCGTCCAGGGAATGAGCCACTCGGCCGCCCCGGATCCCACCCAGAGGTTGGCGTCTGCGCCGTCGGTATGAACGCCTCACGGAGCAGTACCCCATGTATGCTCAGGAACGTTTTACCCCCGGATTTAGGAGACACACGACATGAAGGTCTGGATCGACCAGGATTTGTGCACGGGCGATGGCCTGTGCGAGGAGATCGCCCCCGACGTCTTCACCTTGCTCGACGATGGCCTCGCCTACGTCAAGGAGGGCGACAAGGTGTTCGCAACGGCCAAGGGGCTCCCGCAGGGCGCCGATGGCATGGCCGACATCCCCGACAACCGCCTCGATGCGGTCATCGAGAGCGCCGAGGAGTGCCCCGGCGAGTGCATCTTCATCGAGCCGTAGGCTGGTCACGTTCAAGCGCAGGGAAGGCGGCCTTCGGGCCGCCTTCTCCGCGTCGTGCCTGTTGAATCGTGGCTGATGAGTCGTACGCGATGAATGCTGCCGGGCTCTCAGCCGATGAAGCGGCCAACGGTGAGGAAACCCGTGTGCGCCACCATGCGGTGGTCGGGGCGCACGGCCTGACCCTCGATGTGCCACCCGCGATGCAGCACCTCGAGCGTGCGAGTGCCGTTCCACGCTTTGGTGGCCATCACCTCGCGCGTACGGGCGGCCTGCGTGATCGACGGCGTGTAGGCGATCAGGATGCCCCCCGGGCGCAGCGCGTGCACGGCGTGCGGCACGACCTGCCACGGCTCGGGAAGATCCAGCACGACGCGGTCGATGTCGCGCTCGTCGATCCCGTCGTAGCAATCGCGCAGGTGTAACTCGTATCGGCTCAGCGCCTCCTCCCCGAGGAAGCTGCGCACGTTCGTGCGTGCCCTGTTGAGGAAGTCTTGGCGGAGCTCGTAGCCGACGATCTCGGCGCCGTAGCGGAGCATGGTCATGCTCAGCGCGCCCGAGCCGACCCCGCTCTCCAGCACCCGCACCCCGGGGCCAATGTCGGCCAGCATGCAGATGGGCGCGAGATCTTTGGGATAGATCACCTGCGCACCGCGTGGCATCTCCAGCACGAAGTCTTCCAACGTGGGGCGCAGGGCCGTGTAGGCGGCGCCCTTCGTGCTCTTCAGGACCACCCCTTCGGGCTTGCCGACGAACTCGGCGTGGGGCACCAGGCCTGCATGCGTGTGGAACTCGGCCCCGTCGGTCAGCGTGATGAGGTAGCGCCGCTGCTTGCTGTCCAGCAACAGCACCTTGTCGCCATATGCGAGCGGTCGGTTCATCGTCGTCCTCTTCCTCTTCCTCTTCCGAGTACCAGCTCCACTGGTACCGGCTGATGGGCGCTGGCCTTCTCGGCCACCCGGCAGAATGCGCACAGATCGCCGGTGGTCGGCGCGCCGCATGAAACGCAGGTGCGCAGCGCGTCGGTATCGGCGGCGGACCGGCCGGCGAGCAATGGCGCCATGTTTTCGAGGAAGTTGAGATAGAAGGCAGCCTTGCTTCCCGGCGACTCCTGCTCGATGGAGTTCAGTGCCGCCTTGTAGGCGAGGTGCTTGTTGCCGGCGGCCAGCGGGCACTCGTCGACCAGGTAGTCGATGCCGCGCACGATGCACCACGCTGCCATTTCGCGCTCGGTGAGCCGCACGAGGGGCTTGACCTTCTTCGGGAAGCCGTTGCGGGCGGGCAACACGGGCATCTGGCGGGCGAGGTATTCCACGTCCCAGCGCAGCGTGTTGCCGAACAGCACGGCGGCCTCGTCGTCGAGGTTGTGGCCCGTGACGAGCACCGTGTAACCGCCGTCCAGCGCCGCCTTGTCGAACAAGTGGCGCTTGCTGATCCCACAAGCGCTGCACGGCACCTGCTTCGTCGCCTTGGAAGCAGTCGGCACGTCGTAGCCGTACTCGTCGCGCAAGGAGATCTCGATGAGGTGCAAGTTGCGTTCGGTGGCGAAGGCGCGAGCGAACTCGGCCGAGGTCTCGCTGTACTCACCGATGCCGAGCCCGATGTAGACGCCATCGGCCTGGTACCCGAGATCGAGCAGCAGATCCCAGACCGCGAGGCTGTCCTTTCCGCCCGACACCGCCACCAGCACCCGATCGTCCTTGGAGAGCATCTCGAACTTCTCGATCGCCTTGATCACTTGCCGCCGACAGAGCTCGAGGAAGTGGTCGCCGCAGAAATGGGCGTTGTGACGGGGCAGGTCGATGATGGCCGGCGCTTTGCAGACCTTGCACTTCGACCCCACTGCCACCATCAGGTGCCCCCGGAGATCACGGGTCGGATCTCCACCACGTCGTCGGCGGTGAGCTCGGCGTCGCCGGGTACCAGCGTGCCGTTGCGGATGACGAGGTGCGATTCGCGAGGCAGTTCGAGCTCCGCGAGCAAGGAGTTGACGTTGCGTCGCCCTTCGATGGTCAGTTCGCGACGCGGGTTGCGCAAGAGCACCTTCATCGCACCATTGTGCCTGAGCCGTCGCCGGGAAACGCCCCCGGCCGCAGCCGAGCGCAGCGCCGACCTAGCCGGCGCGCTCGGCGGCCTTTCGTTGTTTGCGCGTGGGAGGGCCGATGGCCTCCAGCCGCAGCGACTGACCTGCCACCAGTTTCTCCGTGGCAATGATCTCCTCGTTCTTGCCGAGGAACCGCTTGATCAGCTTTGGCGCCCAGAGGACGGCCCCGACGGCCATCCAGCCGCGGCTACCGCCGAGGACGCCCTTGTACAGGGCGCTCTGACGTAGGTAGATCGTCGGCGACAGCAGGCTCGGTTTGCGCGCCACGCCTACTACACCCGCCGGATCTCGACGAAAGTGGTCTTCTTCTTCCCTGAGCGTTTGCCGAGCAGGAAGATCAGCAGCAACAGCACGAATCCGCCGGCAGCAGCGACTGTGATGAGCGTTTGTTTCTTGTCGTTGAGCTTGCCCTGCAAACCGCTCTGGGTTTCGCGGAACTTGGATTCGAGGTCTGCGCGCGTGATGCGTTGGTGCGCCATGGTCAGCGCTTCTCCTTGGTCAGGGGTTGCTTGTTGATGCGACGGAACGCGAGGCCGGCGACGACGCCACAAAACAGCAGACCGAAGCCGTAAGGAGCGAGGTGGGCCCAGCGTCCCTGGAACGTGCCGGGCCACTCGGTCTGGATGAGACGCAGCGCGCCGAGTACCAGGAAGGCGGTGCCCAAGCCGAGGAGGATGGCCCCGGCCAGCCCCAGCGCGATCCAACGCCCGGCGCCCTTCAGCGGGCCGAGCGTCTCCTGACGGGCGTACTCCTTGACGAGCTGCACCAACTGGCCGAGTTGGCCCCCTGGTACGTTGTTCTTGGGGTCACGGTCCTTCGCGGGCACGCACAATGTGTAGCACGCGCGGCACTGTTTCCCTACCGGACGGCAGAGTTCGCCAGCTCAGGGGGTTTGCAAGCGAAAGGCTTGGCGGTCAGCGGGGCCCGAGCACTTCGGCTGTGGGGCCGCTGGGATAGGCGGCGAGGGTGGTCGCCAACTGTTCCCAGATCGGGCGATACTCGGTCTTGTTGGTGATGGTCTCGCCGTTCAGCAACAGCGAGAACTGGATCGTGCCGCCGCCCTGCAGCGGCACGTAGCCGCTCAACGCCTTGACTCCCGGCTTGTCCTTGACGCCGTCGGTGTTGTCGAGAGTGCCGGTCTTGGCACGGATGATGCCCGACAGCGGCTCACCCTCCTGAAAGGCGTCGTACAGGGTGCCGCCTTGCTGGCCACCGAGGGGCAGGCCTTGACCGACCGCGTCGTCGATCGAACCGTGTTGCAGGACGGCCAGCACCGCCACACAGGTGAGCCTGTTCTCGTCGGACAGACCGGAGCCATCGACCAGTGTCACGCCGTCGAGCGGAACTCCCCACTCCTGCAGTGTGCTCATCACCACCGTCAGCCCCGCCGCCGTGTTGGCGCCACCTCCCGCCTTGAGACCGATCTCCTTGAGCACCAATTCGGCGGTGTTGTTGTCGCTCGTGGTCAGCATCTCCTGCAACACCGCTGGAAGCGGTTGTGAGCTCAGCGAGGCAACGGTCGGCGAAGCGTCGACCTTCCCCTTCGAAGGAGCCCCCCCGACGGTGATGCCCCGTTCCTGAAGGAGCTGGGTGAGCACAGTCGCCGCGCCGACGACGGGATCGTTCGACGACCGGTCGATTGCTTCGCGCGAGTCGTTCACCAACAGCGCCGTGAGCGGGCCGCCTTCGGAGAAGTGCAGCGAGTCGGCCCAGGTCGGCAGGTACCACTCGTCGTCGTAGCGCGAGGCATCGCCCACCACCGAACCAGTGACCGAGGTGACTCCCCCCGCCTTCACCGCGTCGGCCAACGCCTCGATAGAGGTGGTGTTGATCGGAGGAAACTTCTGGTTGGGGCCGTTCCACCACGCACTGCTCAGCAGCGGGTCACCGCCACCGACGAGGTAGAGATCGCCGGCCACCACTCCCCCTGCACCGATTGCGCCGTTGACCGTCGTGGTGTAGACGAACGCCGGCCCCAGCACCTCCAACGCCACTGCGGCGGTGATCAGCTTCACGTTGCTGGCGGGTCGCAACGGTGTCGCCTCGTGCACCGCCACGACGGGCTCACCATCGATCGCGATCGCGAAGCACGAGTTGCCGTCGATCTGATCGAGCAAGGGCTGCAGTTCGGAGCGGAAGGCGGTGGAGTTGGCATCGCGCGACATCACGGCGGGGGCGCGTCGCACCGAGAGCAGCGGGGTGACGAGTGCTACCGGAACCGAACCAGCCGGCGGTTGCTCGCCGACCGACACCGAGACGTCGTGGGGCGTGCGCCCATCTGCGAAACGCCAACAACCACCGAGCAGGAGTGCGGGGACGAGCGCAACGACGACCAGCCCCACGTACGGGTTGCGATGCCGTCGTGCCATTCAGGCCGGGCCTCCGCTGCCCAGTCCACGACGGTCACGGAACTGTGCGTACTGCCACAGATGGCCCAGTGCGGTGACTGCGCGATTGCCGCTCGCGTAGCAGAGACGGCCGCTGGCACGCACCGCACGCGGCCCGGCATTGTCGGGGTCGGCGACGGCCAGTTCGGTGGCGATGAGGATCGGCTTGTCGAAGCGCACCGACAGTTCGTGCGCCGCCTCGGCGAATCGTTCGTCCTGCCGCTCGTGATAGGCAACGATCCGCTCGAGCCCGTTGTCCGGGTAGAACTTGCCTTCCTTCATCAGCCGAGCTTGATTGCTCTGGATGCCGATGCCGAGGTAGATGATCGCATGCACGTCCGGGTGGGCGGCGATCATTTCCATGACCTCCGGAATGGTGTCGCGCACTTCGCCGCCGGCGCAATCGACGGGGTTGTTGCGGCTCCAGCGCGGTGGCAGCTTGCTGTCGATCTGTGCCAGCAGGTCGGGCGGGAGTGTCATCAGGTGCAGGCGACCGTCGCGCACGATCGCATCGCTGGTGACCACGCCCCAGCCACCGGCGGTGGTGAGCACGATAGTGCTCGGGCCCTTGGGCAACGGCTGCGTGGCAAAGGTGGCTGCTGCCTCGAACGCTTCCTCGACCGTTACCGCCCGAGTGACCCCGGCCTGGCGACACGCGCCATCGAACACCTTGTCGTCGGCAGCCAAGGCGCCGGTGTGGCTGACTGCCGCGCGAGCGCCGCCCTCGGTGGTACCGCCCTTCACGACCACCAACGGCTTGCGGGCGGCAACCGAGGCGAACCGGTCGAGCAACGCACGACCGTCGACGATGCCTTCCACGTAGGCCAGCGAGACGGCTGTCTCCGCATCGTCTGCGAACCAGTCGAGGTAGTCGGCCGGCGTCACTGCGGCGGCGTTGCCGGCCGACACCGCGCGACTGATGCCCACACCGGTCTGGCGCGAGTAGTTGAGAAAACTGCTGACGAAGTTGCCACTCTGGCTGGCGACAGCGATGCGGCCGGCCGGCGGATAGGGGGCGACGATCTGCGCACACAGATGTGCCGGCGTGCTGACCACGCCCTGCCCGTTGGGGCCGGCGAGCAGGATGCCCAACTCGTCGGCCAGGGCAACGAGTTCGGCCTCCGCCCGGCGTCCTTCATCGCCTGCCTCGCCATAGCCGGCGCTGGTGAGGAACGCGGCTTTCACACCCTTCGCTGCACACGCACGCAACATCGCCGGGTTGGCGCCTGCCGGTGTGCATACGAAGACGAGATCGATCTCGCCATCGGGGAGTTGCGCGATGTCGGCGACGGTTCGGATGCCCAGCACCTCCTCACCCTGAAGGTTGGTGCCGTAGACCCGGCCCGAATAGCCACTGGCGAGGATGTTGTGCAGGCTCACGAATCCGAACTTGCCGGGATGGGTAGAGGCACCGGTGACCAGCACACCCTTCGGCTCGAACAGGGCGCGGAACTGTGCGTCCGTGGGGCGGGCCCGGCGGGTGGCGCCCCAAGTCTCGGGCTCGCCGATCTCCACCAAGGCGTCTACTGCCACGGGCGTGCCGTCTTCACGCACGATCAGCGGGTTGACGTCGACGCTGGACACATCTGCCCGTGCCGCGGCGAGTGCCGACAGGCCTAGCAGCACCTGTGCCAGGGCGCCACGATCGACCACGGCTTCACCGCGGAACTCGCCCAACAGCGTTTTTGTGGCCAGGCCGTCGATCATCTCCGCGGCGTCGATTGCGCTCAGCGGTACCGGGCGGAACACCACGTCGGCGACGGCCTCGGCGAGCACACCGCCGACGCCGAGCATCACGTTGGCCCCGAACTGCGGGTCGCGCACGACCCCCGCGATGAGCTCGCGGTTGCCGCTGATCATCGGAGCGACCAACAGCGACACCTCGCCGTCGGCGGGGGTTGCCTTGTCCAGGAGTTCGGCGGCCGCGGAGGCGACTGCAGTGCCGTCACCCAGTCGTAGCTTCACCAGGCCGCGCTCGGTCTTGTGTGCGATCGCGCCGCCGCACAGCTTCACCACCACCGGAAAGCCCAGCTCTTGCGCCGCCGCCGCGGCAGCCGCCGCGTCGCCGACTTGGCGCTCGTCGGCCATCGGCACACCGTACTCGCGCAACAACGCCTTCGACTCCGCTTCCGACAGGGTGCTTCGGTGGGTGGTCATCGTTGCCACGGTAGCCAACGCGATCGCCGCGGCACCGGCTGCACGTTCGGCCTCGCAGAACACGAACCGTTCGCCTGGCTCATGTTGTTGCGGCCGCGGTGTGCGCGTGCAGCAGCGCGGCGATCTGCGCCGCCAGCTCGGTGATCATCAGGTGGCCGCCCGGCAGTACCTCCAGGTGCGAACCGGGGATGGCCGCGGCGAGTGCGTGCGAGTGCGAGACGTCGACCCAACGATCTTCGGCACCGCCGATG
>JANONE010000155.1:0-3728 GCA_031420675.1 Ilumatobacteraceae bacterium
GTCGACTCACACACCTGGGGGAAATCGTGAAGACCAAGGCCGCAATTCTCAGGGCTCGCAACACGCCGTGGAGCGTGGAGGAAATCGAGCTCGATTCGCCCAAGACCGGCGAAGTGCTGGTGAAGATCATCGCCAGCGGCCTGTGCCACAGCGATGAGCACCTCGTCACCGGCGACTTGGCGGGCGCGACGCCGGAGCCGCCGCTGATCGGTGGCCACGAGGGCGCCGGCGTGGTGCTGGAAGTGGGCCCCGGCGTGTTCAGCGTCGCCCCCGGCGACCACGTCGTGTTCGGCTTCGTGCCGGCCTGCGGTCGCTGCCCCAGCTGCGCCGGCGGTCACAGCAACCTGTGCGACATGAACGCCATCACCGCCACCGGGCTGCAACTCAGCGATGGCACCGCCCGTCACCATGGCACCGGCGGCGAGGATCTCCTCCTCGGCATCGGTGCGCTCGGCACGTTCGCGCACCACACCGTGGTGCACGAGGCGAGCTGCATCAAGATCGACAACGACCTGCCGCTCGACAAGGCTTGCCTGCTGGGTTGTGGCGTCGTCACCGGCTGGGGCTCGGCGGTGTACGCCGCTCAGGTGGAGCCGGGCGACACCGTTGCCGTCGTGGGTGTCGGCGGCATCGGCTCCAACGCGGTGCAGGGTGCCCGACTCGCAGGTGCTCGCGTCATCGCCGCCATCGACCCCGTCGAGTTCAAGCGCGAGAAGGCGATGGAGTTCGGCGCCACGCACGCCTACGCCTCGATCGACGACGCACTCGCCGCGCTCAGCGACACCACATGGGACCGTGGCTTCGACAAGGTCATCATGGCCTGCGGCGTCGGCAACGGTGACGTGCTCGGTCAGGCCTTCTGGTTGGGTGGCAAGCGCGCCAAGATCGTCGTCACCAACATCCACCCTGTGGCCGAGACCAGCATCGCCATCCCTGCCGCGTTTCTCACGGTCTTCGAGAAGCAGCTCATCGGTTCGCTGTTCGGCTCGGGCAACCCGCGCAAGGACATCCCGAAGCTGCTCGAGTTGTACACCCAGGGCTTGCTCGACCTCGACGGTCTCGTCACCAAGACGTACAACCTCGAGGGCATCAACGAGGGCTACGCCGACATGAACGCCGGCAAGAACATCCGTGGGGTGCTCGTCTACGAGCACTGATCGCCGCCGCGATCCACGAACCTCGACCAGATCAACGAGGGTTACCAGGCGATGCGCAATGGAGAGAACATCAGAGGCGTGATCATGTATGACTGAGCACGCCGGTCTGCTGCAGCGGGTGCTTGGTCGCGTCGTCGGCCGCGCCCGCGAGATAGAATTGACGGTCGCCGCGCTGGCGGCCGATCGGCACGTGCTGCTCGAGGGCCCGCCCGGCACCGGCAAGAGCACGTTGTTGCGAGCCGTAGCCGACGAACTGGGTCTCGGCTTCGAGTTCGTGGAGGGCAACGCCGAGCTGACCCCGGCGCGACTGATCGGGCACTTCGACCCCGCCCGCGTCCTCACCGACGGGTACGACCCCGAGGTGTTCGTCGACGGCCCGCTCGTCACCGCCATGCGCGACGGTTCGCTGTTGTACGTGGAGGAGATCAACCGCATTCCGGAGGAAACGCTCAACGTGCTCATCACCGTGATGAGTGAGCGTGAACTGCACGTGCCCCGGCTCGGCCGCGTCGCCGCGTCGGCGGGCTTCCGGCTGGTCGCGGCCATGAACCCGTTCGATGCCATCGGGACGGCTCGTATCAGCAGCGCCGTGTACGACCGCGTGTGCCGCCTCTCGGTCGGTTACCAGGAGGCCGCCGACGAGGCGCTGATCGTGCAGCGCGCGCTTCCCCATCTCTACAAGGGCTCGGCCGTCATCGACCCCTCGTGGTTGGCGAGGGTCGTGGAAGTCGTGCGCCGCACACGCAACCACCCTGATGTGCGCATCGGTTCCTCCGTACGTGGCGCCATCGACGCCGCTGCTGTCGCCGCCACGCTGTCGTCGTTGCGTGGTCGGCCCGCCGAGGATCCCACCGTTGGCCTCGACGCCGCGCTGGTCGCGCTCAGCGGTCGTCTGCGCCTGCGCGAAGGCTGCAACCGCAGCGCGGAGGACATCGTGATCGAGCTGTGGCGCGAGGTGTTCGAACCCGCCGCGGGCAGTGAGAGCGGCGGTGGCGGCGAGGGAAAAGTGACCGCCCCGACGGGGGCGATCAACAGCTGACGCCTCCGCCCGACGTCAAGGAGGCCAACGATGCCGACGCCGAGGTCGCGAACAGCCAGAAGCGCACCACATCCCGCCGCCAACTGTCTCGCAACCCGCGGTTCGAGCAGATGTCCCCGGAGGTCGGTGAGCTGGATGAATCGGCGGTGGAGGAGGGGTTGCGCGACGACCCCGACGAGACACTGGCGATGCTGGCCGATCTCGTCGGCGCCACGGATCGCCGGTTGCGCGAACTGGCCCGACGCCTCGCGGGCAAGCTGTTCCTCGACGTCGCTCGTCACGGCCCGGTGCGGCCGCGCGGCATCGGCACCTTGCGCGACCTTCGGTACCGACCCGATGGCGGCGATCTCGACATCGACGCCAGCCTGGAGGCAATCATCGAGGGCCGTGCCGGCACCATCGATGTCGAACGGCTGAGGGTCCGTGGTTGGGTGAAACCGGCGACCGCGATGTGCCTGCTGGTCGATCGCAGTGGGTCGATGGGCGGCAAGCCGTTGGCCACGGCAGCGCTCGCAGCGGCGGCCGTCGCCAGCCGATCACCGCAGGACTACAGCGTCCTCGCGTTCGGCAAGGACATCGTGGTGGCCAAGAGCCAGTTGACCCCCAAGCCCAGCGAACTGGTGGTCAACGACGTGCTGTCGTTGCGCGGGTTCGGCACCACCGACCTGGCCGGAGCGCTGCGAGTGGCCGGCGATCAGTTGGCGCGCAGCCGTGCCGGCCGCAAGATCACGGTGTTGCTCAGCGATTGCCGCGCCACCGTCGATGGCGATCCGGTTGCGGCGGCTGCGGCGCTCAGTGAGCTGGTGATCGTCGCCCCCGAGGCCGACTGCGACGAGGCCATGGCCTTCGCCAGTCGCACAGGCGCCAGGTGCGTCACCATCAGTGGCCCCAGCGACGTCGCCGAGGCCCTCACCCGCGCCCTCGATCGCCGCGCCTGAGGTGGTGGGACGAACCTCGGGGAGCTCGGTCAGCAGCTCTTGTCGGGGTCAGGGAGGATGTCGCCCTTCACGTTCTGCACGGGTTCGATGGTGGTGGCGGTGGCGACGACGGTGCTGCTCGTCGGGCCGTTGCTTGTCGTAGCACTTGTCGGGGTGGTGGTCTCGAACGCCTGCTCGGGTGCACCGGCGAGCGGCGCCTGGCCGCGGAAGATGGTCAGGATTGCGACCATGTTGTCGCCCTTGATCCGCGGGTCGAGCACGGCATTGCCGCTCACCGTCATCCCGCTGGCCTCGATCTGGTAGGTGCGGATGCTGCTCGGTTCCACGTCGTGCAGCACGCCGGCGAACTTCAGCATGTCGTTGATCGAGAACCCGGCCTCGGTGACGATGTCGGTCTGCAGCGACTCGATCAGCGCACGCGCGACCCCAGGGTTGAACACACCCTTGTCGAGAGCAGCCTGCAGGGTACGGCGCAGGAAGTCCTGCTGGCGCGAGATGCGACCGAGGTCGTAAGTGCCATCCTCGTGTGTCTTGCCGTCTTTGTCCATCCACTTGAGATGGCGCGATCGCGCGTAGGCCAACGCTTCGTCGCCG
>JANONE010000156.1:0-3959 GCA_031420675.1 Ilumatobacteraceae bacterium
AACCAGAGCTTGTTGGCGCTGATGTTCGGCGACCGGTTCTGGCACCACCTCGGCGCCACGCGAGTGGTCGGCTCACTGTGCGGCGCCACCGCCGGGGCCGGTTCCGCCACCACCAACGGCACGGGCAAGGGCCTCGATCCAAGCGAGATGGCGCACAGCAAGCTGATCATCCTGTGGGGCACGAACACGCGCCTCACCAACCGTCACCTCTGGCCGGTGATCGAGGCAGCCCGCGCGGGCGGAGCCCAGGTGATCGTGATCGACCCGCTGCGCACCATCACCGCCGATGCGGCCGACTGGTTCCTGCAACCATTGCCCGGCACCGACGTGGCACTGATGCTGGCGATGATGCACGTCCTGATCCGCGACGACCTCGTCGATCGCGAGTGGGTCGATGCCCACACAGTCGGCTTCGACGACCTCGCCGCCCACGTGGCCGAATGGAGTCCGGCGCGCGCCGCCGAGATCACCGGCCTCACGACAGCCGACATCGAACGCCTCGCCCACCTGTACGGCACCGTCCGGCCGGCCGCGATCCGCACCCTCATCGGCGCCGAGCACCACGAGCACGGCGCGATGTTCTTCCGCACGCTCACTTGCCTGCCCGCGCTCGTCGGCGCCTGGCGCGATCGGGGCGGTGGTTACGCCCGCAGTGTTTCAGCCTGGACGAACGAAGTGGTCGACCTGGCAGCGCTCACTCGCCCCGACCTGCTCGCCGGCCGCGAGCCCCGCAGCGTCCAGATGGCCCACCTCGGCCGGGCGCTCACCGGCACGCTCGACGACACGCTCAACGGCACGCCCCAGGGCGCCAAGGCAGCGCCGCTCTACGGAATCGTCATGATCGGCGTCAACGCAATGGTCTCGGTGCCGAGCACGGAACTGGTTCGCCAGGGCCTACTGCGCGACGACCTGTTCACCGTGGTTCACGACCAGTTCCTCACCGACACCGCCCGCTACGCCGACATCGTGCTGCCCGCCACCACCCAGATCGAGGCGCTAGATGCCGTCACCAGTTGGGGCCACCTCCACGTCGGCTGGAACGAGCCGGCTATCGAGCCGCTCGGCGAGGCCGTCAGCAACAGCGAAATGCACCGCCGCCTCGCCCACGCGATGGGCTTCACCGAACCCGCGCTGTTCGACGACGACCTCGCCGCGCTGCGCGCCGCATTACCCACGGTCGACATCGACCAGTTGCGGTCCGAGGGTTTCGTACGGGTGCCGTATCCGCACGACGGTCGCCCCTTCGCAGACGGCGTGTTTCCCACCCGGTCAGGCAAGGTGGAGCTGCGCTCCGACCTGCTGGCGGCGCTCGGCCACCCAGCCCTGCCCACGTACGCAGCACCGGCCGAAGCAGCACGCGCGAAACGTTTCCCCTTCGCGCTCCTCACGCCCAAGCAGCACACCCGCTTCCTGAACAGCAGCTACTCCCACCTGCCAAAGCACGGGCCACTGGAAGGAAGTCCGTTCCTGGAACTCAGCGCAGCCGACGCCGCGCAACTCGGCTTGCTCGACGGCGCCGCCGCGAAGGTCTGGAACGACCGCGGCTCGCTGCAGGTGCCGGTCAGGATCAGCAACCGTGTGCGCACGGGTGTCGTCGCCATTCCGTGGGGTTGGTGGGCAGCGCACCACGCCGTTCAGCACGCCGGCGGCCAGGTGGCCAACTCGCTCACCAGCGACACTCTCACCGACTGGGGCGGTGGCGTGGCCTTCTCCGACACGATGGTGGCAATCGGTCCGGCCTGACTGCCCGGGCAAGCACTGGCATCAAGGTATCGCTACTGCTCACTCCATCACCCCAGGTGAGGGGTAGCCTGCCCGCATGGCAGGGGAGCTGATCTACGCATTTCGCATCATGCGCCTGCCGTTGCTCGACGCGGGCGGTGCCGCCATCGGCCGGCTCGACGACATCGTCGTCATCCCTGGTGCCCGCGGCGGCAACCCGCGCGTGCTCGGCTTCGCCGCCACCAGTCAGCGCCGGCGCATCTTCGTCAATGCGGCACGCATCGCCACACTCGACAGTGATGGCGCTCGCCTGCGCAGCTGGGACGTCGATCTCAACCCGTTCAAGCCCCGGCCCGGCGAGCTGCTCATCGGGCGCGACATCATCGACAAGAAGGTCGGCGACGAATCCGTGAGCGACGTGGCGTTGCGCGCCGCCACCGATGGCAAGCAGAGCTGGTGGGAGCCCGCCAAGGTGCGCCTCGCCCGTCGTAGCGCGCTGCGCCGCCGCCCCAGCTATCGCCTCATCGACGTGGCAGATGTGCCGACGCTCTTCCACATCGTCGCCGGCGCCGAGATGGCCGCCGAGGCCGCCCGCCTGCGCGACATGCACCCCAGCGACGTGGCCGGCGTCGTCCGTGCGTTGCCCCTCACCCAGCGCAAGCTGCTGGCGGAGGCAATGGACGACGAACGCCTCGCCGACCTGCTCGAGGAACTGCCCGAAGCGGAGCAGTTGCGCATCATCGAAGGTCTCGACATCGAGCGCATGGTCAGTGTGCTGGAGGAGATGGAGTACGACGACCTCGCCGACCTCCTCGCCGAGATGCCGGGCGAGCAACGAACCCGGGTGCTCGACGCGATGGACGAGGAGGACGCCGACGTGATGCGCCGCCTCTTGGCCTACGACGAGGGCACTGCCGGCGCGTTGATGACGCCCGACATCATCATCCTGGGCGCCAACGCCACCGTCGCCGAGGCACTCGCCGAGATCCGCGACCCAGAGTGGCTGGTCAGCATCGCCGCCCAGGTCTTCGTCGTGCAACCGCCGTACAAGCCGCCCACCGGCAAATACCTCGGCGTGGTCCACTTCCAGCGCCTGCTGCGCGAGCCGCCCGCGATGGAGATCGGCCGCTGCGTGGAGCAGGAGCCCACGATCACACCCGACATCCTCGAGCGCGAGGTCGCCGAGCGACTGGCGAGCTACAACCTGCTGTCGCTGGGTGTGTGCGACGAAGCCGGGCGCCTGCTCGGTGCCATCACGGTCGACGACGTGCTCGACCGCACGCTGCCCACCGGTTGGCGGCAGCGCAGGCGGGTGAATGCAGGGTCGGTGTCGCGATGAAGCGCCGCAGCGACCTCACCACCCCCCGCCAGCGCCGGCGGCTCGGTGTGCACTACGACCCCGATGCCTTCGGCCAGTTCAGCGAGAGCATCGCCCGCTACCTGGGCACGGCCCGTTTCCTGGTCTGGCAGACCGGGGTCATCGGCGTCTGGGTGACGTGGAACTACGTCTTGCCGGTGCGCTACCAGTTCGACCCGAACCAGCGTGGTCTCGTGCTGCTCACCCTCGTCCTCAGCTTGCAGGCCAGTTACGCGGCACCCCTCATCCTCCTTGCCCAGAACCGCCAGGAGTACCGCGATCGGATGACCACCGGCAACGACCGCAAGACGGCCGAACGCACGCAGGCCGACACCGAGTTCCTCGCCCGCGAGATTGCCAGCGTGCGCCTGTCACTGGCCGACGTGGCAACCACCAGCGAAGTCACCGATCACCTCGATCGCCTCACAGAAGCGATCGAGCGCATGACGGTGCGCCTCGACGAATTGGAACTGCAGCGCCAGAAGGACACGTGAGGTCAGCCGACGACGTGTTGCACGAGTTGCACTGTCGTCTTGGCAAACTCGTCGGGTGAGGTCCATGCCACGAGGTGGTCGTCGGCCACCTCTACGACGAACGCGTTCAGCGCGTCGGCGAGTGCACGCTGCTTGCGCGGCCGCACCAACCGGTCGCGGGTGGTGATCATGCTGGCTGCCGGCTTGCCGAGCCCGGGGGCGAACTCGCGGGCGTCGTAGCGGCTGAGCGACTGTCCCGCCTGCACGACACTGAAGGTGTCGTTGCGGTGTAGTTCGCTGGCCAGCCACGGCACATACGGCGCTAGCGAATGGTTAACGCCCAACAGATTGCGTATGCCCCACCGCATCCAGCGGGGGAAGACCCCCGAGCGCAACATCGGCCCCAG
>JANONE010000157.1:0-1522 GCA_031420675.1 Ilumatobacteraceae bacterium
GGTGTCGCAACGGTGCGTGGGCTTGGCAGCGAACTGGCCCAGGCGATCGAGGCCGGCCGGCCGTACATGTCGCTGGAGGATCTCGTGCGAACGGTGCCCGAGCTGAATCTCGCGCAGTTGGAGGCGATGGCCACTGCCGGGGTGTTCGAGCAGAGCCTGGGGTTGGAGCGGCGCCAGGCGCTGTGGGCGGTGGGCGCGGCGGTGCAGGCGCGGCCAGGTCGCTTGGAGGGCATCGTGGTGGGCGAGCGAGCACCGCACCTGCCAGGCATGGACCCGGTGGAGACCACGGTTGCCGACCTGTGGTCCACCGGCGTGTCGCCCACCGGCCACCCCACCCAGTTCCTGCGCACGGCCTTGCAGCGCCAGGGCGTCGTGACGGCCGCCGGCCTGTGGGAGTGCGAGCCGCGCAGCAAGGTGCTGGTGGCCGGTGTGGTCACCCACCGGCAACGGCCGATGACCGCGCAGGGCGTGACGTTCATGAACCTGGAGGATGAAACCGGCCTGATCAACGTCGTCGTGTCGAAGGGCTGTTGGGCCCGCTACCGCAAGATCGCGCGGGGTGCCCCGGCGTTGCTGATCCGTGGCCGCCTGGAACGAAGCGAAGGCGTCATCAACATCAGCGCCGAGGAGCTCACCCCGCTGCCGGTCGCCGCCAGCAACGCCAGCCGCGACTTCCGCTGACGCTGGGCTCTGCGACGTCGTACAAAGCGTGATGCCACTGTGCCGTGGTCGGCCGGGTGTGCGAGGTGTTGTCGTGGGCCGCTGGTGGATGCGGTTCCCGAGGCGTCAGGCCGCCGCCGCGGTAGGTCGGATGTGTGGTGGGCAGTCGAGCGTCTCGCCGTTGGCGAGCCGAAGCCGCAGATTGTTCGCGTCGCCATGCACGGTGACGCCTGGCCGGTGCTTCTCGTGATGGTGATGGGTGCACCAGAGCACGAGGTGTTCAGGTTGGTGATGCCGTGTTCGCTGAACGGGCTGAGGTGATCGATCTCGCACCACGACGCCGGGATGTGACACCCGGGCCAACGGCAGCTGCCGTCGCGTACGACGAGCGCCCGATACTGCTGTTCGCTCGCACGGTTCAGTTCGGCGATGCCGCCGCGGAGTGCTGCTGCATTGGTGGCAACTGGAGGAGGACGGCCCGTGTCGAAGGTCGCAGGATGCTGTCTGGGGAAATGCATGTGCGACACATGCACCTATGCTCTGCACATGACCATGCTGCAGATCCGGAATGTTCCCGACGATCTTCACCGTCGGCTGAAAGCTCGCGCCGCCCTGAGCGGTATGTCGCTCTCCGACTACGCGCTCGCGGAGTTGCGACGTGGTCTCGAGCGGCCGACGCGCACCGAACTGCTGGAGCGGCTGGCGGAACGGCCGGTGCGCAAGCTGCGCGCCTCTGCTACCGCTGCCGTGCGCCGTGATCGCGACGACCGTGCTCGTCGTTGACGCGTCGGCCATTGCCGAGATGCTGCTCGGAACGGCCAAGGGTCGTCAGGTGGCGACGGTGATCGGAAGTGACCATTCG
>JANONE010000158.1:0-4904 GCA_031420675.1 Ilumatobacteraceae bacterium
TTCAGCGGTTGGATGTATCCGCAGTGCTGGTGGTTCCCCGCCGGTGCGAGCGTACGTCGTGCCGGTGATCTGTCACCGGCGGCTCGCCGGTCAGGTCGCTCGCGTCGGTTCGTACTGGTCGGGCCGAAGTCATCTCCGTCACTGTCCTGGGTACGGTAGTCCCATGACTCGTCGAGTGGCCGGCCGGTACCTGCTCGGGGAACAGCTCGGCGCCGGTGGCACATCGCGGGTGCATGCCGCCGTCGATGAACGTCTCGGTCGTCGCGTCGCCGTCAAGCTGCTCGACGCGAGGCTGGTCGCGTCGGCCGATCCTGCGGGGCGGGAACGGTTCCTGCGCGAAGGGCCGATGTCGGCGTCGTTCAGTCACCGGCATGCGGTGACCGTGTTCGACGCCGGCGAGGACAACGACGACCTCTACATCGTGATGGAGCTCGTCGACGGGCCGTCGCTCGCCGAACACATGGCGGGCACCGGTCCACTCCCGATCGACGAGGCCGTCAACATCGCCGGGCAGCTACTCGCTGCGCTCGCCGCCGCCCACGCCGCCGGGATCGTCCACCGCGACGTGAAACCGGCCAACGTGCTCATGGGTGCCGACGGCGAGATCAAGCTCGCCGACTTCGGCATCGCCAAGCGTTTCGACGAGCTCGACGACTCGGTCACCACCACCGGGATGGTGATCGGCACACCTCGCTATCTGGCGCCCGAGCAGGCAACAGGTGCCGAGCTCACGCCCGCCACCGACGTCTACGCAATGGGCATCTTGTTGTTCGAGATGTTCACCGGGTGCACTCCGTTCGTGGGCGACACGCCCATCGCCATTGCCTTGGTGCAACAGTCGCAGGTCGCGCCCGACGTTCGGTCGCTGCGCCCGGAGCTCTCGCCCCGCCTCGCCGCCGCCGTGGCGCGGGCATTGTCCACGAGGCCGTCGGATCGCTACCCGACGGCTCTCGAGATGGCCGCAGACCTGGAGAACGCGTGGCCGCCGCCGGCCGCCGCACTGCCGGCGGCGGTTGTGGCCACGCAGTTGATGGAGGCAGCCGGAACACCCGCTGTCGGGGTGCGCTCCGGCGACACCGAGATCTGGCCGGTGGCAGCCGCCGGCCAGGCTTCAACGCCCGTCGCGATGGTGCCGGCGCGCAGGTTTCCGCTGAAGTCGGTTGCCATCATCGCCGCCGTCGTCGTGTTGGCCGGAATAGTCGCTGCCACGCTTCTCGGACCCGACAGCAGCGGACGGCTCGCTGTCGATGGAGGCGGTGTGGCCACCACTGCACTCCCGGCCGTAACCGAATCTCCTGCGCTCGCATCGGCGCCGACTACTGCGCCGACGACTGCACCAACGACTGCACCGTTGGTCGACGAGATCATTCCCGGCTTCGCGCGCACCGACGACCTACAGGTGTTTCTCCAACAGCTCGACGGTGAGCCCACCCTCGTCGGTGAGTCGGGTGAAGAACTCGCCGGCATACTCCGCGAGGTGCTCGACGAGAGCTCGCCACGCAAGCAACGCGAAGGGGCGAAGGACCTGCGCAAGCGGCTGAGCGAGTGGGTCGAGGACGGTGAGCTGAACCCGGCGATCGCTGCAGCCCTTGATGGGCTGCTGGCGCCCCTCGCCGACGGGCCGGGGAAGTAGCCGACCTCGAATTCGACGACTGCCCGCCGCTCATCGTGCCCGCGATTCGTCCGACGAAGGCCGAGCGGAAGGAAGCGCTTGGTTCCACTCCGGAAGCCGCTTCCACGCGGGTTGCTCCACGACGTGACCCTCTCGCGGTGCATGGTTCGACAACTCGCCCCGGGCACCAGGCGGGTACATCTGCGGAACGTTCATGAGCAATACGAGCTTGCCGTCGTCAGCCGCCTTTGTCCCTCACCGGGGTGGACCTTGGCCGACACCAGCTTGCGGTCGGGCGCCGGGGATATTTCCTGTTGCCCCAGACGTCCGACGCGTCGATCATGCTGCTATGTCCACAAACCCGGCTTCAGTGTCGACCGAACCGCACCAACCCTCGTCCGCAGTGCAGGGCTCCGCCCTCCTCGCCCTCGCCAGTGCGGTGGTGGTCGTCGTCTCCCTGTTCATGGAATGGGGCACCGACAAGCTCTTCGGCGACTCGCTCACGGCCAGGAAGGTGCCATTGCAGCTGCTGTGGGACACCACGCCCGCCAGCCTCGACGACTTTCCGGTGATGTGGCCGGCGTTGCTCGGCGCGGTGCTGATGGTCGTGGGTGTGCTCGTCGCGAAGGCGAAGGCCATGGCCTTGGTCGGAAGTGTGCTCGCGCTGGTGATCGCCTTGCTCTACGTGAACGGTGTGCGGGCCGTGCTCGACGATTCGCTGTACTCGATCGATGCAAGCCTCACCGACGCCGTCGGCATCGGTGCCTGGGTGTGCGTGTTGGCGGCGGTCGGCGGGATCGTCGGCGCCATCGGTCAACTGCGCAGCCGGCGGAGCTGACACCCCTCCGGGGCGCGCGGCCCGTCGTCCTACTTGCGGTCGGCAGCACCTCTCCCGAGCGTGACCTCTGTGCCTGCTCGGACGACGCGGATGGGGATTCACCCCTCCCGAGCACGCGCACCATCCGCGTCGGCGGCAAGCGCCTCCGCATCGAAGCACACGAGCAGCGCTGTGGTCGTACTTCGACCACAGCGGCAGCCAACGGCTCACGTACCATCACGCGCATGGGCGCACACGAGACCATCGACGCACAGGCGCTGCGGGCGAAGTACCGCGAGGAGCGCGACAAGCGCCTGCGTGAGGACGGCAACGAGCAGTACATCGAGCCCACGGGTCTGTTTGCGCACTTCCTCGATGACCCGTACGTGCAGCGCGTCGAGCGCGAGCCGCTGTTCGACGAGGTGACGCTGGCTTTCATCGGAGGCGGCTTCTCCGGTCTGGTCACCGGCGCCCGCTTGCAGCAGGCAGGCATCGACGACGTGCGAATCATCGAAGGCGGCGGCGACTTCGGCGGCGCGTGGTACTGGAACCGCTACCCGGGCGCGATGTGCGACACCGCGGCGATGGTCTACCTGCCACTGCTGGAGGAGACCGGGCACATGCCCACCCAGAAGTACGTCTTCGCTCCCGAGATCTTCGCGCATGCCCGCCGCATCGCGACCACGTTCGGGCTCTACGGCAACGCGGTCTTCTCCACCCAGGTCACCAAACTCGAGTGGGACGACGCCTCGTCTCGCTGGATCATCCACACCGACCGCGGCGACCGCATGCGGGCGCGTTTCGTGGCGATGGGCACGGGCCCGCTGCACCGGCCGAAACTACCGGGCATCCCTGGCATCGAGACGTTCGGCGGTCACGCCTTCCACACGAGCCGGTGGGACTACGAGTACACCAGTGGCGACCCTGCCGGCGCACCGATGGCGAACCTCGCTGACAAGTGTGTCGGCATCATCGGCACCGGCGCCACCGCCGTGCAGTGCATCCCGCGGCTCGCCCGCGACGCGCGCGAGTTGTACGTGTTCCAACGCACGCCGTCGTCGATCGACGTGCGCAACAACCACCCGATCGACCCCGAATGGTTCGCCACCCTCGAGCCCGGATGGCAGCACCAGTGGTTGACCAACTTCGCCACCCTGCAGTCCGGCGGCTTCGCCGATGAGGATCTCGTGAAGGACGGCTGGACCGACATCTCGCAGCGCATCCGCGACCGCATCATCGAGATGGTCACCGCCGGTGCCGAGCTGGGCCCGAAGACCATGTTGCACGCCTACGAGGAGAGCGACGACGAGAAGATGACCGAGATCCGGGCTCGGGTGGATGCCATCGTGAGCGACCCCGCCACAGCCGCTGCGCTGAAGCCGTGGTATCGGCAGCTGTGCAAGCGCCCCTGCTTCCACGACGAGTATCTCCAGGCCTACAACGAGCCGGGCGCTCGTCTCGTCGACACCCAAGGCAAGGGCGTCGAGCGCATCGATGAGACCGGGGTGTGGGCGAACGGCATGCACTACGAACTCGACTGCCTGATCTTCGCGTCCGGTTTCGAGGTCGGCACCGCCGCCGCCCGCCGCGCCGGCTTCGAGACCGTCGGCCGCGGTGGTGAGACGCTCACCGAGCACTGGGCCGAGGGCATGCACAGCGTGCACGGCATGAACGTGCACGGTTTCCCAAACCTGTTCATCGTCGGGCCCAACCAGGGCGCAAACCTGATCTCCAACATCACGCAGAACCTCACCGAGGCCGGCTCGACGATCGCTGCGATCGTCGGCCATGCGCTCGCGGTCGGCGCCGACGAGGTCGAGACCACCGCCGAGGCCGAGCAGGCCTGGGTGCGGTTGCTGGAAAGCAGTACGAGGTCGTTCCTCGGCAACCCCGAGTGCACCCCGGGCTACTACAACAACGAAGGAAGGCCGATCGGCCGCCGCGAACGCCTCAATGGCAGCGGCTACCCCGATGGCCCGGTCGCCTACTTCCACTACATCGACGAATGGCGCAGCACCGGCGAGTTCGCCGGGCTCGAGTTCCGGCCGAACCGGGTATGACGGGCGCGGCTCAGGCCGGTGCGGCGACGAGGACGGGAATCGTTCGCGTCGTCTTGGCCTGGTACTCGGCGTAGGTCGGGAAGACCCCGACGCCACGCTCCCACCACAGCGCCCGCTCTGCGCCGGTGACTTCGCGCACCACGACCGGGAACGGTTCCGGCCCATCCTGGACCGTGACGTCGGCAGGGTCGGCGACCAGGTTGTGGTACCAGGCCGGATTCGTGGGTGCGCCGCCCATCGAGGCAACCAGTGCGTACTCGCCTTCGTGCTCCACACGCATCAACCCGATCTTGCGCACGAGACCCGTCGACCTGCCGCGCATCGTCACGACGATGATCGGGATGCCCGTGTCGCGAAGCGTGTTCGCCTCGCGACCTCCGGAGCGTTCGTATGCCTCGACCTGGTCTCGAACCCA